>CBFGRG010000289.1:0-4902 GCA_965651105.1 uncultured bacterium
GGCTCCGGTGCCATGAACTTCCTGCGCAAGCCGCCACAGGGGCGGCGCGACGGGCGCTGGGGTGCATGCGCGGTGGTGCCGCCGCGCCGCATGACGCTTCAGGATGACAACCGCTATTGGTGCTGATGCTGCGCACCTTCGCTCGGGATGACAAGGGGCGTTGGCTGCTGGGGTCGGGCGGATCCCCTGTGACCTCCCTGTCGCCTGCAGAAGTGTCACCCTGTCACCCAGGCGCCGATGTGGGCTACGCTGCATTCGTCAGTTCAGAAAGCCAGCAAGGAGGCCCCAGATGACCACCGGCAGCGCAGCGCCCCCCGCCCCCGACTCCACCGATCAACATGACGCCTGGTGGAAACACGCCGTCGTCTACCAGATCTACCCGCGCTCGTTCGCCGACTCCAACGGCGACGGCATCGGCGATCTCCAGGGCATCATCGGCAGGCTCGACTATCTCGTCGAGCTCGGCGTCGACGTGATCTGGCTCTCTCCCATTTACACCTCGCCGCAGGACGACAACGGCTACGACATCAGCAACTATCGGGACATCGACCCGATGTTCGGCTCGCTCGATGACTTCGACGAATTGATGCGTGAAGCCAAACGCCGCGACCTCAAAATCGTCATGGATCTCGTCGTCAACCACACCTCCGACGAACACCCGTGGTTCGTCGAGTCCCGCTCCTCACGCGACAACCCGAAGCGCGACTGGTATTGGTGGCGGCCGGCACGTGACGGCTTCGAGCCAGGTGATCCCGGCGCCGAGCCCAACAACTGGGAATCGACATTCAGGGGCTCCGCCTGGGAGTTCGACGCAACCACCGGCGAGTACTACCTGCACCTGTTCTCGAAGAAGCAGCCCGATCTCAACTGGGAGAATCCCGACGTCCGCGAGGCCGTGTACGAGATGATGCGCTGGTGGCTCGACCGCGGCATCGACGGCTTTCGCATGGACGTCATCAACTACATCTCGAAGGACACCGCGTTGCCCGACGGCCCGCCCTCCGGGCACGGCACGCTGGGGAACGGGTCCGCATCCTATATGAACGGGCCGCGCATCCACGAATACCTGAATGAGATGCACCGCGAGGTCTTCAAAGGTCGCAAGGAAGGGTTGCTCACCGTCGGCGAAATGCCCGGGGTCACGGTCGACCAGGCGCGACGCTACACCGACCCCGCTCGCGAGGAGGTCGACATGGTCTTCCAGTTCGAGCATGTCGACCTCGACCGCGGCGAGCTCAACGAGCCACTCCCCCTCGACCTGCGCGACCTGAAGGCGTCGCTCGGCCGCTGGCAGGAGGGACTTGAGGAGATCGGCTGGAACAGCCTCTACTGGAACAACCACGACCAGCCCCGCGCCGTTTCCCGCTTCGGCAACGACGGCGAATACCGCGTCCAATCCGCGAAGATGCTCGGCACCGTGCTGCATATGCACCGGGGCACGCCCTACGTGTATCAGGGTGAAGAGCTGGGCATGACCAACTATCCCTTCACCTCGATCGCCGACTTCAAGGACATCGCCTCGGTCAACGCCCATGCCGATGCGATCGCCCTCGGCTTGCCTGAAGAGGCCATCTTCGAGGCCATGTGTGTCGTCAGTCGCGACAACGCCCGCACCCCGATGCAGTGGGACGCCTCCGAACAGGCCGGCTTCACCACCGGCACGCCGTGGTTCCCGGTCAACCCGAATCACACCGAAATCAACGCCGAGGCCGAGCGGAACAACCCGGATTCCGTCCTCGAGCACTATCGCAAGCTGATCGCGCTGCGCCACGATCTGCCCGTGGTCGCCCTTGGCGATTTCAACATGCTGCTACGCGACGATCCGGCGATCTACGCATTCACCCGCTCGCTCGATGGCGTCACACTGCTCGTACTCGGCAACTTCTCGGACGACGAGGTTCGCGTCAACCTCGACGACGCCGACGCGTGGGCGAAGGAGGAGTTGCTGATCGGCAACTATCCGCGCCGCAAGGATGAGCGCGGCATCACCCTCCGTCCCTGGGAAACCCGCGTCTATCGCCGCGCCTGATTCGGACTCCGCACCGGCGGGTTACCGGCTCGGTCGCTTTGAATCCGCATCTCGCGTACGGAATCCGGCTGCTCACCCGGATTCCGTATCACTGCAACAGGTACTGCGCGACGATCGACACCGCGAACACCCCGAGCACGGCGATCGAATCGACCCCGAACCCCCAGATCGTCCGGTCCCGCCGCTCGACCAGTCCCAACAGATAGATGGCCGTCACCACGGTGCCGGCCCCCGCGGCGAAAATCGCCGGTCGCCCGACCTCCCCAACCACCGGCCCCTCACGGTACACGACGTCCGCGACCAGCAGCAGCGCCGGCAAGAGCATCGTGCTGCCGAAAATGTTCGACACCGCCAGGCTGTGGGCTCCGATTCGGGCGGCGCTGATCGTCGTGCTGAGATCCGGCAGCGAGGTCGCCAGCGCCAGCAGCGTCAGTCCGATGAACCCCTCGCCCAGCCCGGACTGGCTCGCCAGCGCGTCACCGGTGCGCCCGACGGCCGTCCCGGCGACGAGGATGACCGCGCTGCCGCCGGCGAACGCCAGGTAGAGCCGGGGGTTGGACCATCCCTCGAACCCCTCGGCCGGCTTCGCATCCTCCTCCGCCTGCACCCGTTTCACCTCGTCGCTGCCCTCGCCCGCTGGCTCCCAGCTCACATCGTGCTGCTGGTACCGCTTCACCATGGTGAGCCCGAAGAGGTAGACCGCGACGATGGCGACCGGCCAGAGACCGATTCCCAGCGGCGTCACCATGTCGCCGATGCCGATGCCGGTCAGCGTGATCGTGAGCAACACCACCACCAGCAGGCCCTCCAGCAGCAGCACCGGCCTAGCGACGAAGTGCGTCAGCGCCTTCCGGCCCCCGACCCGGTCGGCGATCGCCAGGATCGACGTCTGCACCACGATCCCGCCCAGCAGGTTGTTGACCGCGAGGGGCGCGTTGCCGGCGAAGGCGGTGGTGGCGACCGAGGCGATCTCGGGCAGCGACGTCGCGACCGCCAGGATGAGAACGCCGACCACGGCCTGCCCCAGCCCGGTGCGGTCGGCGATCGACTCGGCGTACCAGGCCAGGCGGGTACCAGCCACCCAGATCACCACGCCCGATGCGGCGAACAGCACGAGGTTGAGCCAAATAGGGAATGTCTGCGGATCGGGAATGGCGAACCTGCCTTCACCGTCACCGGCCTGCCCGCAGGATGGGCACTCCGGCATACGGACTCAGGCCCCGAGTGCGCAAGAGGCGTACCCTGCCGCCAGGCCCCGACGCTATCGTTTCACGGCGCCTGCCAGGCTGGCGGGCTGCGGCACACAGCATTCACCCACGAAGACAGGCGCTCCTGTGTCTACATTGGCCCGTCTCCGACGCATCCGCCACCGACCGACCCGCCGTCTCGCGATATAATTCTTCCCGTTAGGTAGCTACTTTCCGCATTCGTTGCCATCCAACGAGGAGATGCCAGTGCCAGCACCATCCACCGAATCGACCGACGCCGCCTTCGACCAATACGCAAAGCCGGGCGTGCTCGTCACCACCCAGTGGGTCGAGGACCATCTGAACGACCCATCCGTCCGCATCCTCGAGTCCGATGAGGATCTCCTGCTCTACGAGATCGGCCACATCCCGGGCGCGCTCAAGCTCGACTGGCAGACCCAGATGCAGCAGCCGGTCGTCCGCGACTTCGTCGACAAGGCCGGCTTCGAGCAGCTTTGCCGCGAGCGCGGGATCGCCAACGACACCACCGTTGTTTTCTACGGCGACCGCAACAACTGGTATGCCACCTATGGCTACTGGCTCTTCCGCTACTACGGCCACGAGGATGTCCGCGTGATGGACGGCGGCCGCGCCAAGTGGGAGGCCGAGGGGCGCGAGTACACTCGCGAGGTGGCGAGCTACCCCGAAACCGACTACACCGCGAAGGAGCCGGACGACTCGATCCGCGCCTTCCGCGACGATGTGATGGCCCAGATCAAGGCGGGCAACCCGGCGCTGGTCGATGTTCGCTCGCCGCAGGAGTACACCGGCGAGCTGCTGCACGCCGCCGGCTACCCGCAGGAGGGCGCGCAGCGCGGCGGGCACATCAAGGGCGCACAAAATGTCCCCTGGGGACAGGCCGTGAACGAGGACGGCACCTTCAAATCGGCCGACGAGCTCAAGGCGCTGTATGAAGGCAAGGGGCTCACCCCGGACAAGAACGTGATCGCCTACTGCCGCATCGGCGAGCGCTCCAGCCACACGTGGTTCGTGCTGCGCGAGCTGCTCGGCTACCCCGATGTCCGCAACTACGATGGAAGCTGGACCGAGTGGGGCAGCCTCGTCGGCGTCCCCAACGCCGCCGGCAACGAGCCCGGATAACAGCCCTCGCAGGGACCGCCCCGGTGGCGGTCCACCATCCCGGAGGGACGTCTCCCGTCCCCATCACCCCGAAGGACCCACCTTGGACCGACAGGACTACATCGACGCCATCCTCGAACACTTCGAATCCCCCTACAACAAGGGCCGGATGGAAGACGCCTCGATCGACCTCGGCGGCGGCAATCCTGGCTGCGGCGACCTCATCGTCATGTATCTCAAGATCGGCGACGACGAGCGCATCGAAAAGGCCAGCTTCGAGGGCGAAGGCTGCACCATCTCCCAGGCCGGTGGCTCGATCATCAGCGAGATGATCGAGGGCATGACCATCGACGAGCTGAAGGCCCTCGGCACCGACACGATGAGGGAAGAGATGGGCGACGACGTCGTCAAGAGTCGGGTCCGCTGCGCAACGCTCGCGCTCGGCACCGCCCAGGCCGCCGCCGACGCCTGGCGCCGCGACCAGCGGCGCGCCGCCGATGGCCTCGATTCGGCGGAAACACCGGAACGCTTCGAGAACTGACGTTG
>CBFGRG010000290.1:0-4884 GCA_965651105.1 uncultured bacterium
GCATCAAATCCTCCTCGATTCGTCGCTGGGCCGCTGCCGCCGAGCTCGTCCCCGCCGCCAGTCCATGGAGCTGGCGCGCGCCGGACATCGCCCGGTCGAGCGAGCCGTCGGTGCCGTTGAGCGATGCCGCATCGGCGGGCTTCCCCGCGACGAGGGCATCGAGCCATTGATCGAAGCGGTCTTCCGGATCGGGCCGGAGGTGGGCGTCGGCGTGGGTCATTGATCGTCCTCCGGGGCGTAGCCGAGCGCGGTGAGGGTCTCGCGCATGGCCTGATAGGCGCGGAACTGTGCCGATTTCACGGACGAATGGGTCGTGTCGAGCGCGGTCGCGATCTCGGGACCGGTCAGCCCCGCCAGCCGCAGCTCGACCACGCGCCGCTGCCGTTCGGGCAGGGTTGCCAGCGCCTCGCGGACGGCGCGGTCGGTGTCGCGGCCGATCGCCTGGTCGTCGGGCGGCCGGGCAGGGTCGCGCAGGTGGATCGGTGGCCGGTCGCCACGCGGATGCAGCAGGCGATCGAGCGAGAGGTGGAAGCGCCGTCGCCGGTGCTGGTCGACGATCGTGTTGTGGGCGATGGCGAAGAGCCACGAGCGGAAGGTCGCGCCGGGACGCTTCTCATCGGGTCGGTAGTCGGGAAGCGCCGTGAGGACGCGCTCGAAGATGCGAGATGCCGCGTCCTCGGCGGCCTCGGTGGTGCCGAGGCGACGGTGGCAGTAGCGGTAGACCGGCTCGAACCAGGTCGCGTAGATCGTCGCGACGGCGTCGGGATCGCGCTGGGCGGCGCGAATCTCGGCCAGGGTGGTTTCCGGGCCGGGTCTCGCCTCGCTGGTTGCCGGCAGGTCGCCGGCGCTGGCTCGGATGACGCTCACGCGGGGTCCCTCGGGTCGAGTCGATCGCCTGTGAAGAGGGTAAACGTGATAAGACGAAAAGAGTTGCGGTGGGGTGCGCGGCGCGGCAGGGCAGGAGGCTTCCCGAAGGCGCCATCACCTTGCCGCGAGGCCCCGTCCTGCGCGATCCATGGCTCTCATTGCGGCATTTTCTATCGTACTCGCGTCACTCGCTATAGTTGAATAAGGGAAACGGGCTAGGCAGCCGGCGCGTTTTGTCGTAGAACCGGGTGGGTAGGTATGACCGCCGGGGCGAAGACGCGCCGGTAATGAGGGGGGATCGTGCGGGAGTCAGGAACGGCACAGGGCAGGCGGCGGCGTGATCGGGGGCGGTCGTGATCGATCGTCGTGAGCTGATCATCGCGGCCGCCGGAATAACCGTCGGCCAGGCCACCGCGCGGTCGATGCGTGGCCTGCGGGAGCCGGGAGCGGTCCCCATCGACGACGCGACGCTGGCGGAGGCCGGAATCGCCGAGCTGCGGGGGTGGATCGACCGCGGCGAGCTGACCGTCACCGAGCTGGTCCAGGCGGCCAGGCGTCGGGTCGATGTGCTCGATCCCTTCTTCGGCGCGGTGATCGAGATGAATCCCGACGCATCCGCGATCGCGTCGGGGCTGGACAACGATCTGACAAAAGGGAAGGCGCGCGGATCGCTGCACGGTATCCCGATCCTGCTCAAGGATGTGATCGCCACCGGCGACCGCATGCGCACGACCTCGGGCGCGCTCGCCCTGGAGGAGAACGACGTCGTCGAGGACGCCACGATCGTGAGTCGGCTGCGCGAGGCCGGCGCGGTGATCCTCGGCAAGACGAACATGACCGAGTGGTCGAATGTCCGCGCCGTCGGCCAGACGGCGGGGTGGAGCGACCGTGGCCGGCAGACCCGCAACCCCTACGACCCGACCATGTCGCCGTGGGGGTCCAGCTCCGGCTCGGCGGCGGCGGTGGCGCTGGGCTACGCGCCGGCGGCGCTCGGGTCAGCCACAAACGGCTCGATCGTCTGCCCGGCGGCGGCCTGCGGCGTCGTCGGGATGAAGCCGACGGTCGGGTTGGTGAGCCGGGTCGGATTGATGCCGGTCACATGGACGCTTGACTCGCCCGGCCCGATCACGCGTACGGTTGCCGACGCGGCCGAGGTGCTGAATGTGATTGCCGGTTACGACCCGGAAGATCCCGCCTACGGTGTCTTTCGCTGGGCGGCGCCGTCGTCGATGGCGGGTGGGCTCGGCGCGGAAGTATCCGGTGAAGTCGATTACACCGCCGCGCTCGATGCGGACGGGCTCCGTGGCGCCCGGCTCGGCATCTGCTGGCAGTTGTGGGGAATGGACCCCGACGCCGATGCGGTCGGCATGGCGGTGGTCGAGCGGCTGCGCGAGGCGGGCGCCGAGGTGGTTGACAACGTCTGGATCCCGACGCTGGCCGAGCTGGCGCGGGAGCCGGGTATCAACACCCTCATCAACACCGAGTTCGCGGCGGGGATGGCGTCGTTTTTCGACCGGTACATGCCCGATGGACCGGTGCGGTCGATCGGGGAGGTCGCGAGGTGGAACGAGGCGCATCCCAATGAGGCGCTGGCGTCCTGCGGCCAGGAAGGGCTGTGGGCGGCGACGGTCGCGCTGGCGCCGGACGACCCATACTACATCTCGATGGTGACCTACCTGATCGCCAAGGCGCGTGCCGAGGGGCTCGACCTGGCGCTGGATGGACACGGGCTGGACGCGATCATCGCCCCGACGGCGGCGGTGCCGACGGCGATCCCGCGCGGCGGCGGCACCCATTTCCCGGGGTCGTCGACGCAGGCGCCGGCGTTTGCGGGGTATCCAGCGATCACGGTGCCGATGGGGGAGGTGCGCGGCCTGCCGGTCGGGCTGCACCTGATGGGCCGGGCGTTCTCGGAATCGACGCTGATCCGGCTCGCCTATGGCGTCGAGCAGCTGCTGCAGGCGCGCGTCCCGCCGCTGGCGCAGTAGCGCCTCTATCAACGTCTGATATCCGCACGTGACACTCGCGATCGTTCGAGGATCCGGAGATATTCTCCGGGGCTGTGGTCGGTCGTCATCGATCATTTCGTGACTGATCCAGGCAGGGGGAAGCCTGCATTGGTTCCTGCCACGTTCCCGGCCACGTCGGGCCGGGTTCATCGGCTCGGGACGAGGTAGCCGCCGTTCAGCCCCCGGGTGTAGGATGAAATCCGTTTCAGCTATCCAGCGAAAGGCGCGCCCATGGCGAGGTTTCAGGGACGACGGCGCAACTCTGGCGGCGATCGGGTCCCACCCGGGCAGTACGTCACCGACGATTTCCCCGTGCTCACTGCCGGGCCGACCGAGCTCATTGACCGAGACCGATGGGAGCTGGTCGTTTCGGACGGCGACACCGAGACCCGGTTCGACTGGAACGGGCTCCATGAGCTGCCGATGCGGGAGATGACCGTCGATATTCACTGCGTCACGCATTGGTCGAAGCTCGGGACCACCTGGCGGGGCGTCGCTGTCGCCGACCTCCTTGAGGCAGCCGGGGTCGAGGAGTTTGAGCACGCCCTGGTGAGAAGCTACGGCGGCTACACCACCAACATCCCGGTCGCCGACCTGGTCGACCGCGTCGCGCTGGTCGCGGTCGCCTACGACGACGACGAGATCGAGGCGATCCACGGCGGCCCCGTGCGCCTGCTGGTGCCGCACCTCTACTTCTGGAAAAGCGCCAAGTGGCTGCACCGGATCGAGCTGGGCGACGACGACATGCCCGGCTTTTGGGAGACTGCCGGGTATCACAACTACGGCGATCCGTGGCGGGAACAGCGCTACCATGGCGACTGACTCGCCGCCAAAACCAACAATGAGCGTGCGCCGCCGGCTCGCGTGGCAGCAGGCGACGGTTGTGAGGACTATCGTCGAGAATGAGACGGCGCGGACCCTCGTTCTGGATGTGCCCGGGTGGATCGGGCACCGGGCCGGCCAGCATGTCGACCTGCGCCTGACCGCCGACGACGGTTACCAGGCAACGCGCAGCTACTCGCTGTCGGCCGCGCCGGGCGAGCCGCCGCAGGTGACCGTCGGCCGTGTCGACGACGGCGAGGTCTCCTCGTTCCTCGTCGACGAGGTCGGGGTGGGCGATACGTTCGAGGTGCGCGGGCCGATCGGCGGGGTGTTCGTCTGGGAGCCGACGGGCGCGCCGCTGCTGCTGATCGGCGGCGGCACCGGCCTCGCGCCGTTGCGGGCGATGTGGCGGGTCGGCGCGGCTGGGGCGCCGATCGAGGTGCGGTGCTCGTTCCGCGACATCGAACGGGTGCTGTGGCCCGACGAGCTGGCGGAGATCAGGGCGACGATCCACCTGACCCGAGAGGGCGCCGGTGACGGCTACCGGAGCGGGCGGATCGACGCCGGCTCGATCATGGAGGCGCTTGCCCGGCTCGGCGGGACGGGTGCGAAGCCGGCGATCTTCGTCTGTGGGCCGACACGGTTCGTCGAGCCGATCATCGGGTTGCTCGGCGAGGCGGGTGCCGACCGGCGATCGGTCCATGCGGAGCGGTTCGGATGACGTTGTTGGGCCAGGATGAGGGAAGCGCCATGGTTGATCACGAGGACATGACCTGGGTTGACGGCAACGCCGTCGTGGGGGCCCTCTCAATCGCGCTCGGTACCGACGTCGCGACCGCGGTGCTGGAGTGTCGCGGGTGCGGTGGGACCCACCGGCTCACCGAGACGCGGGTCTACCTGCGGTGTCCGGGATACGTGATTCGCTGCCCCACCTGTGGCGATGTAGAGATCGTGATGGTGGAAATCGACCATCGGTTCGAGGTGACGATGGGCGGCATTGCCGGCCTGCGGATCGCCTGACCAGGCTGGCAACGACCCGTAGCCCCGGACTCCGATGTTTCATCATTACCCACATCGTTCAGGATACCCGGGTCCCCCATGATGCGGGGGCAAGGCCCATGGCATGACGGGGTTCGTCCGTTCGACGCCGGTGGCTGGCGGTGGCCCAACGCCCCGCCAGGCACCC
>CBFGRG010000291.1:0-4884 GCA_965651105.1 uncultured bacterium
GACCGCGCAGCGATCGCCAGAACGTCCCGGCAACAGCGGCGACGTTCGATCGCATCGCCCGGAACGACGGCCACCAGCGTCCGATTCCCACCGCCAAGAGTCGCTTGTCATCCAGAGCGCGGGTGCACAGCCCTCGCCATCGAATCCCGCCGCCAACGCCCCCGTGTCATCCTGAGCGCAGGTGCGAAGCACCGGAGTCGAAGGATCTCTGGCGCTCGGGACAGACTATCCGGCAGGCAAGAGATCCTTCGACGCCACGCCCTGCGGGCGTTCCGCTCAGGATGACAATGGGGCGTTGGGGCCCGGGTTACGGCTCGGGCGTGGCCAGCAGCCCTTCCGGCGGCAGGTAGGCGCCGTTGGCCTCGTACCCGATGCGGGCGTAGAGCGCCTGGCTCGCCTCGGGCGGATCGCTGACGTAGGCGAAGGTCTCGCTCTCGGCCGAGAAGGAGATCGCGCTCTCCACCGCGAGCAGCGTGGCGGCGAACCCCTGCTCCTCGTTGCGGATATGCTCGACGGCCGACGGCGAGTGCCACCAGACGTCGAACGACACCTGCGCCATCTCCTGCGGGCCGCGCACGGCGGCGTTGGCGAAGGTGTAGGTGTCGGGCATTTCCAGGCTGAGGGCGTGCATCTCCGCCTGGCCGGCGGCGAGATCGATCCACGCGCCCTCATCGGGGAACGGGATGGTCCAGAAGAGCCCGTTCTCGGCGATACCCGGGTTGTAGTCGTGCACCTGGTTGCTGAAATCCGGAGCGACCGCTCCGATGAAGAGGTCGAATCATATGAACCCGAACGTGCCCTGGTGCTCCTGCCCGTCCTCGCCGATGTACAGCCCCTTCATGATGCGCATGTCGGCGTCGTAGACGAGCCGGTCGCCGGTCGCGGAGGGGGTGCTGATGCCACCGCCGCCGCTGCTGCCGCCGCCGCGGGTGACGATGCCCTCGCCCTGCAGGTGGTTGATGGCGACGAGGCCGCGGAAGTCGCCGATCGTCGACGGCTCGTTCCCGGGCAGGTAGTCGTAGACGTGGAGCGTCTCCCCCTCCACCTCGAACCCGCCGCCCGGGATGGGTTTGGGCGTGGCGACGTCGGCCCACGGGTCCGAGGCAGCCGGGGTGCCCTGTGCGAGCGCGTGATGTGATCGGCCCGCCAGGCCCATCAGGGCGAGGCCGCCAGCGCCGCGGACGATCCCCCGGCGCGTGTAGGCGCGCTGCCAGAAGTGGGCGTGGCCGTGGTGGCCGGTGCGAACGAGCGGGTGGCCGGGAGACATCGACGTCGGTGGGAGGCCCATGGATCGCTCCTTTCGTGACTCGACCGACGACGTCGCCGGACGGCCATCACCATTGGCAATCTGGTTTCTCTCAGCCTATCCGCTCTTTTGCCTATGTCAACTGGTTGTCGGGCTCCAGATGCCACCAGCAGGTCATTCCCAGGGCACGGCCACAAGCCACGCCGGACCACGTGACGCGCCACCGCTATCCATTGGTTCACGACCGCGCGTGGCAGCGTGTCAGACCAGCGAGGGTGCTGCACCGAATTCGGTATCATTGCGGGACAGATCGCGTATCGCCCGTCAGGATCCACCATGGCCGATCGCACGCCCGCCAGCGCCCCGTCGTCGCACATCACGGCACTCCCCGCCCGGGAGGGCGTGGTCGCCCCGCTGCCGACCCCGCTCACGCGCTTCATCGGGCGCGAGCGCGACATCGATGCCGTCGCCGGGCTGCTGCGTCGCGACGATCTTCGCCTGCTCACCCTCACCGGACCGGGCGGGATGGGCAAGACGCGCCTCGCGATCGAGGTTGCCCGGCGGGTGGCCGGGGATTTCGCGGATGGCGCCTGTTTCGTGGCGCTGGCCCCGATCCGCGACGCCGGGCTCGTGCCGTCGACGGTCGCCACGGCGCTGGCGATCCCGGAGCGAGCCGACCAGCCCGTGCTGGACACGCTGGTGGGCGCGCTGCGGCACCGTCACCTCCTCCTGGTGCTGGACAACTTCGAGCACCTGCTGGACGATCCGCCGACCTGGATCGCCGGGTTGCTTGGCGCCTGCCCGAAGGTGAAGGTCCTGGTCACCAGCCGGACCGCGCTGAACATCGATGGGGAGCATCGCTCCATCCTCGCGTCGCTGCCCGTGCCGGACGCCGGAGCCGGGCGCGATGCGGCGGAGACAGCCGCGCTCCAGCTGTTCGCGCAGCGGGCGTCCGCCGTCGACGCGACCTTCGTGCTGGACGAGTCGAACATCGACACGATCGCGGCGATTTGCGGCAAGTTGGACGGGTTGCCCCTGGGCATCGAGCTGGCGGCCGCGCGGGTTGGGGTGCTGACTCCCGCCGAGCTGCTGTCGCATCTCACCGATCGGTTCCGGCTGCTCACCGGGGGGCAGCGAGGCGTCCCGGCGCGCCTGCGCACGATGCGCGACGCGATCGGTTGGAGCTACGACCTGCTGTCGCCGGACGAGCAGGCGGTGTTCCGGCGCCTGTCGATCTTTCTCGGCGGGTTCACGCTCGAGGCCGCCGCCTGCGTGCTGCCGTGGCCGGAGCCGCCGATCGAGGAGATCGACGCGATCGGGCCGCTCCAGTCGCTGGTCGACCAGAGCCTGGTGCAGCGCGCGCTTGGGTCCGGGGATCGCTTTTCCATGCTGGAGACGATTCGGGAGTTCGGCGTGCAGGCGTCTGCAGACGCCGGGGACCTCGACGATGCGCGCTGCGCGCATGCGGCGTATTTCATCGACCTCGCGAGGCGCGCGGAGCCGGAGCTGATCGGGCCGGACCTGCCCCGGTGGCTCGACCGGCTGGAGGCCGACTATCCCAACATCCTCGCCGCGTTGGACTGGCTCGAGGCGCACGGCCGGCTTGAGGACGCTGTCGGCATCCTGAGCCGGATCGCCTACTTCCTGTTGGTGCGCGGCTACTGGGGGGAGAACGTCGCCCGGTTCGAGCGCTGGCATGCGCAGCCCGCGCTCGCCACTCCGGGCGAGGCTCGGGGCCTGGCGCTCAAGCTGCTGGGCAGCCAGCTGGCCGAACTCGGCGACCTGGCACGCGCCCGGCAGGCGCTCTCGGAGGCGGCGGCGCTCCTCCAGGAGGCGGGCAATGCCTGGCACGAGGCGCAGGCGCGCACCATGCTCGCCGGAGTGTGCCATGACCAGGGCGACTCCGATTCGGCATGGCGGCAGTGCGAGGCGGCCCTGCGGGCGGCACGTGCGGCGGGCAACCACCGCCTGGTGAGCATGAACCTCAACAACCTGGCCGATTGCGCGGAGGAGGCGGGCGATCACGAGCGCGAGTCGGCGCTGCGGGCGGAGGCCGACGCCGTGGCGCGGGAGGGAGGCGATTTCTGGGCGCAGGCCGCGTATCTTGGCAGTCTTGCCTGGCGGGCGCTTACCGACGGCGCGCTCGACGACGCCGAGCGATATGCGGAGGAGCAGCGGGGCCTGCTGGAAACCTACCGGTCGATGCGCGAGCTGCCGCAGGCGTGGGACCTGCTGGCCTGGATTGCCCGGGCCCGGGGCGATCTCGATCTCGCGGCCGAGCGGATCGCGAGCGGGCTGGCCATCGCGGAGCGCGACGGGCACACCTGGAGCTCGACCGAGCTGTGCCTGACCGCCGGTGTCATCGCCACGGAGCGCGGCGACGTCCCGACGGCCGTGGATGCGCTCGCGACCAGGCTGCGCGCGCTCGACCCGGCGCAGCATCCCACCGATGTTTCGCTGGCGCTGGACGCCTGGGCGACACTGGCCGTCCGCGCCGGCGATCCGGACCAGGCGGCACGTTTCCACGGCGCGGCGATCCGCGTGCTGCGCGACGCCGGGATCGACGATCCGCTGCCGTTCGATACCGACCTTCTCAGGCTGCGGGAGGGGCTTCGGGAGCGACCTGGAGCCGCGTGGATGACGCGGGCGGCAGCGGACGGCGCGTCCGTTCCGGTCGAGACGGTCATCGCCGAGGCGCTGGCGTACCGGCCGTTGTCGCTCGAGAAAACGGAAGGGCGTGGCGATTCGATGCCCTTCGGTCTCTCGCCGCGCGAGCTGGAGGTGCTGCGCCTGCTGGCCGAGGGGCTGACCAACGCGCAGATCGCCGAGCGGCTCTTCATCAGCCAGCGCACCGCCAGCACCCACGTCCGACATATTTTCGACAAGCTGGATGTCACCTCCCGCTCCGCCGCCGTGGCGTGGGCGATCCGCACCGGCCTGGCGTAGTTACCCGGCTGCGGCACATACGTATTTTGGGCAAGACCCGTTGACGAAGCTTCCTGGTGAAATCGACCGTTCGCGCGACGCGACGTCGTCGCGCGAAGCGCATGATGCTCTCACGGTCGTCGATGGACGACCCCGGACCGCAGGTCCGGACGCACCAGACGAGAGGATCGCATCATGACGCTATCCAGCCGCACATGGAATCGCCTGTCCCGGCAGGGCGCGACCGTGAAGACGATAGAGCAGCGAAGCCGCCGGATGTTTGGGCTCGCGACGGTGGGCGTCGCCTTGGTCGCGGCCGGGATCGGCACGCCGACCGCGACGCTGGCCGACGACGCAACGTTCGACCCGCCCACCCAGAACGAGCGCTCTATCGCGCTGATCGAGGGAAAGGATCCGGCGAATTCCCCCGCGGACACCACCGGTGACGCGGCGTTCCAGCCGCCGACGGCGAACGAGCGCTCGATTGCGCGGATCGAGAGCAAGGAGGCGTCCGTGGAGACGGCATTCGTCCCACTGACGTCAAACCAGCGGTCGATCATGCTGATCGAGAGCAGGCTGGCGCCGGGTGGCGTGCTGGCCGGTGGTATCCCGAACACCGAGCGATTCGGGGATTGGTAGAACGTTCTCACCCCGCGTTGTCCCGGCACGACGTGGGACGCAAGGCGACGGTCCGAACCGGCCTTGTGCCGGTT
>CBFGRG010000292.1:0-4877 GCA_965651105.1 uncultured bacterium
CTGCCATGACCCTCCAGCGCAAGCCGCCACCGGGGCGGCGCGACGGGCGCTGGGGTTCATGCGCGGTGGTGCCGCCGCGCGGCATGACACCTCAGGCTGTCTTTTCGGACCGGCACAAGGCCGGTCCCTACGCTTCAGTCCGTCAGGCCATTGGCCGTGCCGCAGAGGTGGACTGTGACGCCCAGCCCCTGCATCATCGCGACCTTCGTCGCCAGCGCCGCGTTCGCGGTCTCCGCATCGGGCGCGTAGGCGACCTGGATGTGGTTGGCGCGGTGGCGGGCCATCATCTGGTCCCGGGTGACGCCGTAGAGCACCGCGTTCATCATCGGCCAGGTCGGATCGGTCGATGCCCAGCGGTTCGCGACCTCCTCGTCGGAAAGCGCCACCGACGCGCCACGGCCGATGTCCATGTGCAACGCATCGCCCTCGACGAACACCCGGCTCCAGACGATCTCCCCCGGTTTGCTGACCCCCTTGAGCGTGCCGCCGCCCTTGTGGAAGAACATGGGCGGTTGCCGCTCGCTGGTGGCGCCGCGATAGCCCTCGGCGAAGTGGTTCGCCGGGACCGCGCCGGAGATCATGAACAGCCAGACGAAATCGTCGATCTCGCCGCCGACATGCTCGCCCCATCGCACGTCGTGGAGCGTCGTCTCCGGCTCAAGGTCCATCGCCGTCCAGATGCGATTGGTGACCAGGGCATCCAGACCGGCGCACTCGTCGACCTCATTGAAGTGGGGCAGCGCCTGCCCGTCGTAGAGCACCTCGCCGGTGTCGACGTGCCGCACCGGGGGCCGGTCGACGTTGTTGAGCAGCCCCTCGACCAGATCCGACGCCGGGGTGAGATCCTTCAGCCCCTGCTGGTACTGGATGCCGATCGCGTCGCAGCCGTAAGCGTCGGCGATCCGCACGGCGGCGATGTACATGCGGAACTGCTCGAGCAGCTGCTCGTCCGTGAGGTCGCTGGCGGGATCCGGTCCGGTGACGAACGTCATGCCGGCGGCGTCGAGCCAGTCGCGCACCGCCTGGGCGTCGTCGTCCGACACGTCGAGCATGGCGGCGTAGAGCGCGGACTGCGAGAGGCGCTCCTTGTAAACACCGGTGGGATGCAGCAGGTGGTCGGGGATGATGGCGTTGTACATCCCCATGCAGCCCTCGTCGAAGACGCCGATGATCGCCTTGTTGCGCCGCAATTCGGTGGCGAGCCGCTGGCCCAGCGCGGCGGGCTGCTCCGGCAGCGCGACGCCCGCGGCGGCGTGGACGTGACCGAGATCGTGCCGAACCTCGCCCGTCTCCAGCCACGATCTCAGCCCGTCGCGGAAGAAATCGTCGCTGAAGTCGAGCGACCAGAGCGTGCTGAACTCGACCCCGGCCTTGACCAGCGAGCCGTTGAGATTGAGCAGGCCCACGAGGCCGGGATACTGCCCGCTCCAGTTGCCGACCGTCAGGATCGGGCCACGGTGCGATTCGAGCCCGGCGAGCACGTGGTGGGTGTATTGCCAGGCGCCGATCGCGACGACCAGCGGCGCATTGGGGTCGATGTTCCGGAAGATCTCCATGCCGTGCTTCTGGCTGGTGATGAAGCCGTGACCGAGCTCCGGATCGACGGCGTGGGCGCGGCGGATCTGCGCCCCGAGCTCCTCGCAGGCGGCGGCGAACCCGGCCTCGAGCGCCTCCTGCGCCGGCCAGCAGGTCGTGTTGGCGGCGTGGCGGAGGTCGCCGCTCGAAACGAGGGTGAGCTGTGTCGGTTGCGCGGTCATCTCTCTCGCTCCAGTCGTACGTAGGCCGGTGGGCCCGCCCCTGGTTCAGGCCGGCGAGGATCAGATCACCTCCAGCGCGTTGGCGTCGCCGAGCGCGGGGAAGGGCGCGTGCGGCTCCGCCTGGTACCAGAACGCGGTCGAGGCGATGTCGTCCTGCAGCGGCAGGTAGCGCCGCTTCTCCTCGAGGGCGGATCGCCAGCCGAGCGCCTGGATGGTGACGCGCAGGTCCTGCCTGAACCGGATCGGGTCCGGCACATGCCAGCGGTACATGCCGAATCGCTGCTGGCTGCGATAGAGCCCGTCCGGGATGATCACCTGCGGCAGGCCAAGGTAGGGGGTCGAGTAGGAGCCGTACTGCCCCTGGGGGTGCTCGAAGTTCCAGGCGCCGCCGAAGTAGTCCTCGGTACCGGTGCCGGCGATGGTCGGGAACTCGCCGTCGCCGTCCATGTAGAACTTGATCTCGCCCTCGCCCCACCAGCCGCGGTTGTTGACGCCCCAGGCGATGTAGGTGCCGACGTAGTGGCCCTGGCCTTCGACGCCGTCGAGCAGCGTGTGGACCTCCTGGTAGGGCAACGGGTTGGACCGTCGCCACTGGGCGTGGAAGTAGGCGGCATCGTCGGGCACGTCGGTGAGCGCGTAGGTGACCTGATAGTAGAAGCCGCGGCACTCGTCCGGCGTGAGGTTTTCCACGGTGATCCTGGCTGATTTCCGGAATGGCAGCTCCCAGTAGCTGTTGAAGCCCCCAGCCGGGTTGACCGCGATCGGCAGCGAGCTGATGTTGCAGCGCTCGGTCCAGCCGCTGGCGAAGAAGTCGCCAAGCGGTGTCTCGACCGACGGCGTCTCCTCACCATCCCAGTACATGCGCAGCACCAGCCGGCGCCACCAGGTGGGGTGGACGGTGAGCCAGATGTGCTGGATCGCGCCGGGGCCGTCGATCTCGGCGAGCGTCACCGATTCGCTGGGACCGATGTTGATGCTGGGGGAGACCTTCCAGCCCTGGCCGAGCTCGCGCGCGGCGATCGCGCCAGTGCCCTCGGTTGCCTTGCCGCCCTCGCCCTTCGCGCCGGTGAAGTTCTCGGCGCTGATCGAGCGCGTTTCCGCCGCCGAGAGGCGGCTCAGGTTGCCGAGGTGCGTGCCCAATCCGTTGAAGCTGCTCATTGCTGAAGTCTGTCCTTTCTGAAGAGGTGATGTGCCTGACCGGCGCGATGCGTCGTGCCGAATCCAGGTGAATTGTGGGGTGAGCACATTCGTAGTGCCGACCCTGTGTCGGCCCGCGACAATCGGTCGCCACAGGATCGGCACTACGAGGCCTTGGACGACGTCGTATCTGATGCCGTGACTGGCCGACGAGCCGCCAGTGGAGGAAACGGAATCCATCGGTGCGGGATCCAGCAAGGAGCCACACCTGCGGCAGTCTCGACGCCTTGAAAACGATTACACGCTATCAATCAGGGATTGGGACGTCAACGACCCGTTTTTCGGGGACAGAGAGGAGCGATTTAGAGGCCGATCCGAAGTCGATTAGAAGGGAAGGTGATGGCTCTGGTCCAGGATGTCGCGCAGCTCGTGGGGGGCGTCGGCGACGGTGTCGCGTGTGCTCAACGGCGACCGCAATGTCGCGGAGGCTTCGCGCGAACGCGTTCTTGTCGCTGATCCGTCGGTCCGAAGCGGGATGATCCACAGGGGCGATGCCCGTTATCGCTCCGGGCGGCGTTGCCCCGCGCGCGGGTCGGCGCGATACTGCGACAGCGGGACTGGCAAGGGTCGGGGTCCGGGCGAAGCGGGGAGGCGATGTGGCGGGAATCGGTATGGCGCGGCGAAGTCGGGCGTCGCTGGACGCGGCGATCGGCGGTTACGACACCCCGGCTGGGCGCGGATTCGTCCTGATGGCGATCGCCGCCGCGGCGGTCGGCTTCTCGATGGCCGCCAACCAGAACATCGTCTCCAACTTCTTCGAGGACGTCCTCGGGCTCAACGGACCCCAGTTCGGCTACATCACTGCCATCCGCGAGATCCCCGGCTTCCTGCTGATCTTCCTGACCGCGCTCTTCTATCGCCTATCGCTGCCGCACCTCACCGCCGGCGCGCTGGTGCTGCTCGCCATCGGCTACGGCCTCTTCGGGGTCGCCACGTCGTTCTGGACCGTGGTGCCGTGGGTGATCATCTCGTCGATGGGGTACCACACCTGGTTGCAGACCCAGACGGCGCTCGGCATGAGCCTCACCACCGAGGACAAGTCGGGCGCGGTGCTCGGCAAGATCGCCGCGATCACCCAGGGCGGCGCGCTGGTGGCGATGGCCTTCGTGCTGCTCGCCTTCCAGTTCGACTGGCTCGATTTCGCTGGCGCCTTCGTCATCACCGGCGTGCTGGCGGCCGTCGCGGCGCTGGCGATCGTCCGATTCCCGCAGCTCCACAACGGCGAGCCCCAGGAGGTCACGGTCAAGCGCGAGCGGATCGTCTTCCGCCGCGAGTACAAGCTCTACTACCTGCTCAGCCTGCTCGACGGCGCCCGCCAGCAGATCTTCTTTTCGTTCGGGCTGTGGGTGCTGGTCGACCACTTCGATCTCGGCGTGCCGGCGATCTCGGCGGTGATGCTGGTGGTCGCGTTCGGGGCGATGGTGCTGGGCCCGTGGATCGGCCGGCAGATCGACCTGCGCGGCGAGCGCCAGATGCTCGGGGTGGTCAATGTCGCCTACATCGTGGCGCTGCTGGGCTACGCCCTGATCGACCAGGTCGGTATCGCGCTGTTCTGCTACGTGATCTACTCGTTCATCTTCCCGTTCTCGACGATGGGCGCGGCGATCTACCTGCGCAAGATCGCGGTGTCGAGCGACATCGCGCCGTCGCTGGCGATGGGACTGACGATGCAGCATGCGGCCGCGGTGGTGGTGCCGATCGTGACCGGGTTCGTGCTGAACTACGTCGGCTACCAGATTCCGTTCCTGATCGCGAGTGGGTTCGCGGTGGTGACGCTGTTCGTGACGCGGATGCTCGATCCGTCGACGCAGAAGTCCCCCCGCCGCATCCAGGAAGACGCCCTCGCCGCGCGATAGTGGGCGACAACTTCGAGACTTCAGGTCGTGTGCCGCCGTCGGTGACGTCGTTCATGCGCCTGTGGCG
>CBFGRG010000293.1:0-4874 GCA_965651105.1 uncultured bacterium
CTGGCTTCGTGCGTCTAAGGTCGATTACTCTTCCTCGACCGTCCAGTCCCAGGCGTGGTTGTGGTACATGATGTGGCCCGGTCCCCACGCCGGCTCGGTGCCGGTGGTGAGCTTGCCGGTGTTGACCGCGATCAGGTTGCTGCGGTCGAACAGCCAGACCCATGGCGCGTCCTCGTTGAGGATCTTGATCGCGGCCTGGTAGTGGGCTGCCTGCTCATCGCGATCGTTGGTGCGGAGGGCGGCCTCCATCTCGGTGTTGAAGGCGTCGCTGGTGTACGAGTAGAGCCGCTCGCCAGCGGGGCCCCAGATCACGGAGAGGTTGGACGGCGCCGGCTGGGTTCCGAACGAGCCGTAGATGAGCTGCCAGGTCCCTTCCTCCATCTCCTGCGTGCGGGTGCCGCTGCCGTCGTCGAAGCGCAGCTCGACGTTGATGCCGACCGCGCCGAGATACTGCTGGATGGCCTCCATCACCGCGGCGGTGACCTGGTCCGGGTAGTAGTACCAGAGCACGTGCGTCTGGCTGTCGTCCCAACCGGCTTCGGCCAGCAGCTCGGTCGCCCGGTCCGGGTCGAAGTCGTACGGGTTGGCGTCGGCCGGCTGCGCCCACTCGATGTACGGGATTTCGGTTGAGACGGCGGTCGCGAAGCCGCCGAACAGGCTTTCGGCGATCGTTTGCTTGTCGATCGCGTAGGCGATCGCCTGGCGGACGCGCACATCCTCGAAGGCGGGGTGCTTGGTGTTGATCCAGATCGCGGCGACGCCGGCCGGGGTGGTCACGATTTCCGCGCCGTCGATCCCCTCGACCAGCTCGACATCGTTCGGCGTCATGGTGGCGGCGAGGCTCTCACCGCTCTGGAAGGCGGCAAGCGACGTTTCGGCGCTGGAGAAGAAGAGCAGGTTGAGCTTCTGGATTTGCGGTGCGCCGAGGTGGTAGTCCTCGAAGGCCTCGAGCTCGATGCGCTCTCCCTCGACCAGTTGCACGAACTTGAACGGTCCGGCGCCGATGCGACCCTCGCTCCAGAACGGGAGCTCCGTGATCGTGGCGCGGTCGGCATCGCCGAGCAGGTGCTCGGGCATGATGTTGACGTTGTAGAACCCGGCAAGCAGGCCGGAATCGACCTGGCTGAGCTCGAGCACGACGGTGTGGTCGTCCGGTGTCGAGATGCCGCTGAGCGAGGTCGGCGTTTCGGCCGATTGCGCCTCGTCGTAGCCGACGATGCTGCTGAAGGCGCCGCCCCAGCGGGAGGTCGTGGCGGGGTCGGTGAGAACGTTGAGGGTGAAGGCGACGTCCTTCGAGGTGACCGGGGTACCGTCATGCCACGTCGCGTTCGGGTGCAGGTTGAAGGTCGCCGTGGTGTCGGAGATCTCCCAGGACTCGGCGAGGTCGCCGACGTAGTCCTGGAGATCGGCCGAGAGCGTGACCAGGCGCGCGTCGACCATCCGGTTGAGCTCGAACTGAGAGCCACCGTTGAGGATGTACGAGTAGGTGTTGCGGGCGGAGTCCGGCTTGCCGCCCCCGCCGCCGGTGGCGCCGGCGTCGAAGCTCAGCGTGATTTCAGACTGCGCAGCCGCGCCGGTCGCGGTCACGCCCAGCAGCGCGGACGTCATGGAGGCGCCGAGGCCGAGCGCGGTGGCGCGCTTGACGACCTCGCGCCGCGAGAGCCGGCCCGAGGCCGCATGCTGGATGAGGGTATCGAGACGCAGTGCCTGATCTGACATGAATGCACTCCTTTTCGCCACACTGGCGACCACATGCCCTGTCCCGTGACCGTCTCGAACGCGCTGGGCACCGGCTGTCCCGCATCCGCCCACGGCCGGTGGTGGCCGGGCCGTCCGTTGCCGCTGTCGCATTGTTCGATCGTGTCGATTTGGACTATGGTATTCCAGTAGACCAAAATGAGCAACAGGCATTTTCGGTCCGTTTGCGCAGGTGTGATGTTCGTCGCCATTCCGACACGCCCTGAGTTGCCCCCCGGGAGAGCGTTCATGGATGGACTCGACGCCCTGAAATCGATCGGCGCGCCGGCGCGGGACAGCCTGGCCGACCAGGTGGTGACCATCCTGAAGCGCTACATCCTGGCCGAGCCGCTCGAGCCGGGATCGCGCCTGCCGGCCGAGCGCCACCTTGCCAACACGCTCAACGTGAGCCGAACGGTGCTGCGGGAGGCGCAGAGCCGCCTGCTCGGCGAGGGGTTGCTGGAACGCCGATCGCCCCGCATCCTGCAGGTGGCGGAATACGACGCCGAGGCGCTGGCGGCGTCGTTGCTGCCGAACGACGAGCGTGCGACCAGCTTTGTGGGTCTGATGGAAATGCGGTACATCCTCGAGATCGGGGCGCTGCCGCTGATCGCCGCGCGGGTGACGCCGGAGGCGCTCGCCGAAATCGAGCGTTGCGCGGACGAGTACGAGCGCCTCGCGCGAGCGGGTGAATCGGCGCACCGGGTGGACGTCCAGTTCCACGTCACCCTGCTGCGGTCGCTCGGCAATCCCACAATCGATGCGATGCTCCCGTTGATCGAGAAGCAGATTCGCGAGTTCCTGATGTTCGACCCTGGACCGCTCCGGGCGGTGCGACCTGATCCGACCGACCGGGTGATTCGCGAGCACCGGGAGATCGTCGAGGCGCTGCGGAACCGGGATGCCGCCGCCGCGCGGGACGCGATGGAGCGACAACTGGCGCCGTACTTCGCGGCAATGCAGGAACATGGCCGGAAAAATGGCAACGACGCGTCACGCGGGCGGTCCGGGTGACGATGCGAGAGGAGCAGGAATGTGACCACGGCGAAGATGCTGAGCTGGCTGGATGACCAGCTCCAGGAGCTGACCGAGACGGGCCTCTACAAGCGCGAGGCGGTGATCACCACCCCCGAAGGCGCCGAGATCGAAGTTGGCGGCGAGGAGATGATCAACCTCTGCGCCAACAACTACCTCGGCCTCGCCAACCACCCCGAGATCGTGGCCGCCGCCGCCGAAGGGCTCCGCACACACGGGTTCGGGATGGCCTCGGTGCGGTTCATCTGCGGCACGCAGGACCTGCACAAGCAGCTGGAGCGCCGCATCTCCGACTTCCTCGGCATGGACGACGCCATTCTCTACAGCTCGTGCTTCGATGCCAACACCGGAATCTTCGAGACCCTGCTGGGACCGGAAGATGCGATAATCAGCGACGCGCTCAACCACGCCAGCATCATCGACGGCATCCGGCTCTGCAAGGCACAGCGCAAGGTCTACCGCCACGCCGATATGGCCGACCTGGAGCAGCGCCTGCAGGAGACCGCCGACGCTCGCTTCCGGCTGATCGTGACCGACGGCGTGTTCAGCATGCAGGGCGACCTCGCTCCCCTGCCGGAAATCTGCGACCTGGCCGAGCGCTACGGCGCGCTGGTGATGGTCGATGATTCGCACGCCACCGGCTTTCTTGGCCCCAACGGGCGCGGCACGCCGGAGCACTTCGGGGTCGCCGACCGCATCGATATCATCACCAGCACGCTGGGCAAGGCGCTCGGTGGGGCGAGCGGCGGTTTCACGACCGCGCGACAGCAAATCGTCGATTACCTCCGCCAGCGGTCTCGCCCCTACCTCTTCTCGAACACCCTCGCGCCGCCGATCGTCGCTGCGTCGCTCGCTGCGCTGGACCTGGTCGACCGGCACCCGGAGCTGCGCGAGACGTTGTTCGAGAACACGGCGTATTTCCGGCGCGAGATGGCGGCCCGCGGATTCTCGATCATCGAGGGCATCCATCCCATCGTCCCGATCATGATTGGCGACGAGCGGATGGCCGGTGAGCTTGCTCGGGCGGCGAACGCGCGCGGCATCCTCGTCGTCGGGTTCAGCTACCCGGTCGTGCCGCGTGGCGAGGCGCGCATCCGCGTGCAGCTTTCCGCCGCGCACACCAGGAGTCACCTCGATCGCGCGATTGCCGTGTTCGAGGAGGCGGGACGGGAGCTCGGCGTCATTCAGTAGGCGCGATTCGCATTGGAGAGAGCAATGGCGGATACCATCGGCGAGCTTGAAAACCTCGAGGGACGAACCGCGATCGTGACCGGCGCCGGGCAGGGCATGGGCGCCGCCATTGCCATCGCGCTCGCCCGGCGCGGCGCGACGGTTGTTGTCAATGACGTTGACGACGAGCGCGCGGAGCGGACGGTGGCGGAGCTCGAATCCCGGGGAGCCAGCGCGATCAGCGCGCCCGGCAGCGTGATCGACGCGGGCGACGTGCGGCGGATGGTCGACCGCGCCGTCGAACGGTTCGGTTCGGTTCACATCCTCGTGAACAACGCGGGGGTGTTGCGCCCGACGCGGGTCGCGGACATCTCCGAGGACGAGTGGGACCTT
Organism: uncultured bacterium; assembly: GCA_965651105.1. Lineage (GTDB taxonomy): Bacteria > Chloroflexota > Chloroflexia > Thermomicrobiales > UBA6265 > JACCVC01. The sequence continues at coordinate 4,336 of CBFGRG010000293.1, forward strand.
GTCGTCGACGTCAACCTGAAGGGCACGTTCCTCTGCTCGCAGGCGGTGCTTGGGTCGATGCAGGCGGCGGGGTGGGGCCGGATCGTCAACCTCTCCTCGACGGCGGGGAAGAACATCAGCACAGTGGGCGGAGCGCACTACACCGCCGCGAAGGCCGGGATCCTCGGCTTTACCCGGCACCTGGCGAAGGAGGTCGCCGCGGATGGCATCACGGTCAACGCGGTCTGTCCGGGTCTCTTCGGTACGGAGATGGTCCGCGCGACCATCGACGACGCGCGTCTCGATGCCTACGCGAAGAGCTTCCCGATTCCGCGTCTGGGGCAGCCGGAGGAAGTCGCCGAGCTGATCGCCTTTCTCGCCTCCGACCGTGCGGCCTACATCACGGGCGCTTCGCTGGACATCAACGGCGGCGACCTGATGATCTGACCAGGCCTCCGGATGCCACGGGAAAGGGCGTTGGGATCGGCCCTGTGCCGGTCCCAACTCCCCGATTGTCTGCCGTGGCGTCCCGAATCCCCGGATTCCCTATCAGTCGTCCG
>CBFGRG010000294.1:0-4860 GCA_965651105.1 uncultured bacterium
GAGCGCCAGAGATCCTTCGGCTCCGGGGCTGCGCCCCTGCGCTCAGGATGACACGCGTCTATTGGTGGCGGGAATCGGACGCGGGTGGCCGTCGTTCCGGGCGATGGGATCGCATGTCGCGCTGTTGCCGGGGCGTTGGGCTACCGCCAGACCCCGGTGTCGCACGGACGAACGCCGTCATGCCATGGGCATGGCCCCCGCATCGTGGGGGACCCGCGTGTCGTGAACGATGTGGGTAAAGGTGAGATCGGCAGTCCCGGGTACAAATTCGGGGCGTCATGCCGACTCGTCAGGGCGACCGCACGTCGGCCGCACGAGTGCTCCCTCACTGAACGGGTGTTGGAGCAGCGCGTCGGGGCGGACGGCCTGGTCTGCTCGCCGCTGCTCAGCCGAGCCTCGGACGATTCCCGCCAATTACACCCCCAACTACACCCTTTGACGGATAGAGCCATCCCACCCGGGAACGGCATGATGTCGGTGGTCCCAATCGTTGCCGCCGTCACACCCGCATCCCGGGATGCACCGATCAAAGGGAATCACTCATGCAACACGACATCGGGGTCTCATTCGCCGCTCAATCCGCTCCTGCATCGATGATTACCCGATCCGACCTCGGACGGATGCTGGGGTCCGCCCGCGTGCGAGCCCTGCTGGCGCTGGTCATGGTGAACGTGATCTGGGGAACGACCTTCGTCGCCACCAAGCCGATGCTCGACCGTGTGCCGCCGCTGACCACGGCGACCGCCCGCTTCGCCATCGCGCTCGTCATCCTCGTGCCCCTCGTGCTGCGAAGCGGCGGACGCATCCCCCTGGGCCGCGGTCCGCTGGTGATGGGATTGACCGGCGGTTTCCTGCTCTACCTCTGCCAGAACACCGGCCTGGCCTACACGAGCGCCGCCAACGGGGCGCTGATCCACGGCGGCATTCCCGTACTGGCCGCGCTGCTGGCGGCGGCGCTGCTGAGGGAGCGACTCCAGGGACGGCGTCTCGCCGGGATCGCACTGTCGCTGGCGGGCGTGGTGGCGGTAGTCCTGCTCGGCAACGGCGGGCAGGTCGGGCTCTCGATGCTCGGGGACGCGCTCATCCTGGCCAGCGCGCTCGCCCTGGCCGGCTATATCGTCGCCGGGCGCCACTTCTTCCCCGCGCAGGAGCGGTTGCTGGACCTCGTCGCGGGTACCGCTGTCTACGGGCTGCTGTTCCTGCTGCCGGCCAGCGCCGTCGAGATCTCCATCACCGGCATGCCGCACCCAAGCGGGGGCGACCTGCTCCGGCTGGTCTATCTGGGGGCGGTCGCCTCCGCGCTGGCGTTCGCCCTCTGGGGATACGGCCTGCGGCACATCGAAGCCGGCCAGGCCGCGATCTTCGCCAATCTCACGCCTCTCGTCGGGGTCGCGAGCAGCGCGATCCTGCTCGGCGAGACCATTTCGCCGCTCCAGCTTGCCGGTGGCGCGCTCATCATCGGCGGCGTCCTGCTCGTCACTCGCGCGCCCGCACGTCCCCAGGTCGATCCGCAACCGACGATCCTCGTCAACCCGTCGGCTGTCCAGACAGCCATCGCAGCCTGAACACGAAAGGAGGTCAACACCACGCCCTGTTCTCCCTCGCCTGGGTCACTCACTACTCCGCACCCTCAACCGCAAGGAGCATCATCGATGACCGACAACGGATATGCCCATCCACAAGCGCTGGTCGATACCCACTGGGTCGCGTCACACGGTCAGGATCCCAACGTCCGCCTGATCGAGGTGGATGTCGACACGTCCGCCTACGACGCCGGGCACATCGCCGGCGCCGTCGGCTGGCACTGGCAAAACGATCTCCAGCGCAGGCCCCAGCGCGATATCCCCACGAAGTCGGAGTGGGAAGCGCTGCTCGGCCGCTCCGGTATCGACAACGAGACGACGGTCGTGCTTTACGGCGACAACCACAACTGGTTCGCCGCCTTCGCCTACTGGATCTTCAAGCTCTACGGTCACGCCGACGTTCGCCTGATGAACGGCGGGCGAGCGAAGTGGGTCGATGAGGGTCGGGAGCTGGTCACCGCTGCGCCGAACGTCACGGCGTCGACCTATCACGCACAGGGGCCGGATGCTCGGCTCCGCGCCTACCGCAAGGATGTCGAGTCGGCCGTGCAGGAGAACGGCACCGCGCTGGTCGACGTGCGCTCGCCACAGGAGTTCAGCGGCGAGCTGCTGGCACCGGCCAACCTGCCGCAGGAAGGCGCGCAGCGCGGCGGCCACATTCCCGGCGCGGCCAACATTCCGTGGGGAACGGTGGTCGCGGAGGATGGCACGTTCAAATCGGCGGCGGCGTTGCGCTCGCTGTATGGCGACAAGGGCGTCACAGGCGCCACGCCGACGATCACCTACTGCCGGATCGGCGAGCGGGCCGCACACACCTGGTTCGTACTCCGCGAGCTGCTGGGATACGAGAATGTCCGCAACTACGACGGGAGCTGGACCGAGTGGGGATCGCTGATCGGCGCCCCGATCGAGCGCTGATCGAGACACCATCTGCATGACGATCGAACCATCGCGTACCGGAACAGGAGCATAAAGCATGTGCAATGGCACGCATCAGGCAAGCCAGGGACCGCGATACATCATGTCACGACGCCAGTTCTCCGCCGCCACCGCGGGGTTGGGCGCGGCGATGGTCATGCACGTCGCCGGCGCCCAGGACGTGCCTCCCGGAGCGACGCCGACCGGGGATCCGTCCACGTATCCGGTCTCGAAGGTTGACGCCTATGTTGTGGGATTGCACTGCACCAAGGATGACCCGCAGATGCAGATGGAGGCGCATCACTTCTGCCAGGTGCTGCCGGACGGCACCATCCAGTGCGCGCTCTACGATGGTGGCGTGATCGGTTCGAAGCTGATCGGCGTCGAGTACATCGTTTCCGGTGAGGTGTTCGACACGTTCGCCGAAGACGAGAAACAGTACTGGCATCCGCACAACTACGAGATCATCTCCGGCGTGCTCAATCTGCTCGATGCGCCGGACGACGCCGAGCGCGGCCTGATGGAAATGCTGGTGAACAGCTACGGCAAGACATGGCACACGTGGCACACCGGGCGGCCCGACGGCGTCGGGATGCCTGGGGACCCCGCGCCGTTCGGCGTGCCGACGCTGCAATGGTCATTCAACGCTGACGGCGAGGCGGACCCGAGCCTGGTCGCGAGCATGGAGGAGCGATTGGATATCGACGTCGCGGCCGAGCGGGAGAGCCGGGCGGATCTGGTGGAGCTGATGGAACCGCAGTCGGGTGTCGACGACTTGAGGGACGCCTTCCCGAACGCCACCCCGGTGCCGGGCATCGAAGACGCCGGCTGATCGCCGAACCGCTCACATGGAATCCGGGCAGTCACACGGTGCGTGAGCGCAATCGTGTACGGGAGGGCCTTGTGCCCTCCCGGTCCCCCGCAGGGCGGCGATTGAAGGGCCGGCACAAGACCGGCTCCTACGTGGGTATCTCCAACGCTTTATCCGGATTCGGGATCAGACCGTGCGCAGCATGATGGTTGGCTTGCGCGGCTTGGCGATCGACTGGTTCGCGAGCTGCACCACGGCGCGCTCGGCGAGATGGTGGAACGCCTGTCCCGTAACGCTGTCCGGCGCGGCGGCGACCTGCGGCGTACCGGTGTCGCCGCCGGTCATGATCGCCGGCTCGATCGGGATTTGCCCGAGCAGCTCGACCTCGTTGTCGTCGGCGACACGCTTGCCGCCACCCTCGCCGAAGATCGGATGCATCTCGCCACAGCCGGGGCAGACAAAGCCGCTCATGTTCTCGACGATGCCGAGCACCGGGGTCTTCACCTCGTCGAACATCTTCAGGCCCTTGACCGCGTCGGCCAGCGCCACCTCCTGCGGCGTTGTGACGATCACCGCGCCGGAGATGGGGATCTTCTGGACGAGCGTGAGCTGGACGTCACCGGTGCCGGGCGGGAGGTCGAGCACGAGGTAATCGAGATCGCCCCAGTGGACGTCGTTGAGGAACTGGGTGATGAGCTGGGCGACGAGCGGGCCGCGCCAGATGAGGGCCTTGTCGGGGTCCATGATGAAGCCGATGCTCATCACCTTCACCCCATGGGCCTCCAGCGGGATGATCTTGTTGTCGCGCATCAGCGGGCGGTCGTTGACGCCCATCATCAGCGGCGCGCTGGGACCATAGACGTCGGTGTCGAGCAGGCCAACCTTCGCCCCGCCCTGGGCGAGCGCGACGGCGAGGTTGACGGCAACGGTCGACTTGCCAACACCACCCTTGCCGGAGGCGACGGCGATGGTGTTCTTGACGCCCTTGACCGGCTGCGCATCGGCACGGCCGGCGCCGCTGGCGCGCACCTTGGTGCGGAAGTTGATATCGACCGCCTCGACGCCAGGGATCGCCTCGAGCGCCGCGCGCGCCTCGGCGAGCAGCTTCTGGCGCATCTGCTGGAGCGGGGTGAGCATCTCGATGGTGGCGCGGACGGCGCCGCCGGTGACATCGAGGTCGGCGACCAGCTTCGCCTCGCCGAGGGTCTTGCCGGTCGCGGGCTCGCGCACGGCGGCGAGCACCTCCTCGACCTGCTCGCGGGTCGGGGCGCCATTGGGGGGCGTGTCGGACATGGCGGGTATCGTGCCTTTCCAGGGACGTGGGGGCGGAGGCTGGCGCGTGGCCAGCTCCGCCACGAGATCACTGGATCAAGTGTACCCCGCAAATCCGACCCGGCAGGAACGGATTCAACAGTCAGGACCCTTCAACCGTAGCGGCGACCTGGCCGCGCATCCGACCTCCGAAGACGACGCCGCGGCGAGTCTTGACATTGCCGGGCGGGTTTACCCGGTGACGATGATCTGCCCGGTCAGGTTGGGGTGCAGCGA
>CBFGRG010000295.1:0-4858 GCA_965651105.1 uncultured bacterium
CGACGCGAGACGCTCGCCGCGTGGCTGTTCCTCCTGCCCGCCCTCATCGGCTTCCTGGTCTTTTTCGCGATCCCGGCGGTCCGCGGCTTCTATATCGGCCTCACCGACTGGGATTTGTTGACCGAGCCAGAATTCATCGGCTTCGAGAACTACTCCGACCTCTTCCGGGACGATGACTTCTGGCACTCGATGTGGGTGACGCTGTACTACGTGCTGCTCAACATCCCGCTGCAAACCGTCCTCGCGCTGGCGCTCGCGGTGCTTTTCGATCGCTTCGTCCGCGGATACGGCTGGCGGAGCCTTTTGCTGCTGCCGTGGCTGATGCCGAACGTCGTCGTCGCGCTCCTCTTCCTCTGGATCCTCGATCCCGGCATGGGCATCGTGAACGTGATGCTCGATGCGGTCGGCCTGCCGCGGCAATCCTTCATGGGCTCTGTCAGCCAGGCCATGCCCTCGATCGCCGGTATCAATATCTGGCGTCATGTGGGGTACACGACGCTGCTGCTGATCGCGGGTATGCAGCGCATCCCCAAAGATCTCTATGAAGCCGGCGGGCTTGACGGCGCCAGCGAATTCAGGATGTTCCGCGACATCACCTTGCCGCTGCTCAGGCCCATTCTGGTCTTCGTGCTCGTCACCAGTGTCGTCGGCTCGTTCCAGATCTACGACACCATCGCCGTCACCACCGCAGGCGGTCCGGTCGACGCGACACGCGTGATCTACTGGTTCATCTACGAGCAGGCATTCCAGCGCTTCAACTTCGGGTATGCCTCGGCCGCCTCGATCATCCTCTTCGTCATCCTTGTCGTGGTCAGCTTCATCCAGATGCGCCTGCTTCGCGCGAACGAGTCCGACCTGTCCTGACGCCGAACATCGCTCCGAGCAAAGGGAGATCGACATGGCCAACGAAGCACTCGAACCAGTTGCAGCCCCGCCACGTGCGAAGTACCAGGCGGTCGGGAGGTCCTTCCGCCATGACAGGTGGGTGACGGGGCTCCTGCTTTTCCTGATGGTCGTCTTCAGCCTGTTCCCGTTTTACTGGGCGCTGCGAACCGCACTGTCAACCCAGCGGGAGCTGCTCGCCAACCCGGAAAGCCTGCTGCCGGTCGGGTTCACGCTCGATAACTTCAAGGCCGCGCTGGGCATGATCTCGTCCAGCGACGCGGTTGCAAGCGGCGGCTCGGGGCGAACATTCGAGTTCTGGAAGTACCTGTTCAACACGGCTCTTGTTTCGACCATTGTTGCGGTTGGTCAGGTGACGTTCAGCGCGATGGCCGCATACGCGCTGGCACGGCTGAACTTCCCGTTGCGCAACGCGATCTTCATGATGTTCATCGGCGCGCTGATGGTGCCCGGCATCGTCCTGCTTATCCCGAACTTCGTGCTGATGTACGATCTCGGCTGGATCAACACCTACCAGGGCATCGTCGCGCCGACCGTGCTGATGTCGCCGTTCGCCATCTTCTTCCTGCGCCAGTTCTTCCTCGGCATCAATCGCGACCTCGAAGAGGCGGCCTACCTCGATGGCGCCGGCTACTTCGAAGTGTTCTGGCGCATCATCCTGCCGATCGCAAACGGCCCAATGGTCACGCTGGGCATCATCGTCTTCATCACCCAGTGGAACGACTACTTCTGGCCGTTCCTCGTCGGTCGTGGCGAAAACGTGCGCGTCCTGACCGTCGCGCTGAGCGTGTTCCGATCACAAACGCCCCAGGGCTCGCCCGACTGGCCCGGCATGATGGCCGGCACATTGCTCGCGGCGCTCCCCATCGTCATCATCTTCCTCTTCCTCGGTCGCCGCATCGCAAGCTCGCTTCAGTTCACCGGTATCAAGTAGAGCGTCAGCCACGACGGAAAGGAGAGTTTCCGCCTGCAGATCGCATCGCTCTGCGGTGCATCACCATCACCAATCGGTTCATTCGTACCGGACCGGACAGGTCCGCGACACCACCAGTGGAGAACATTCATGGTCTTTCAAAAGAAGCTGAACCGCCGCACAGTCGCCACGGCCGCCGCCGTCGCCCCCTTCGCCCCGGCGCTGATGTCCAATGCCGCTGCGAAACAGGACGCGGTGACCATTCGATACGGCCTCTGGGATGCCAACCAGCTTCCCGCCTATCAGGCCTGCGCCGACGCGTTCACCGAAGCAAACCCGCACATCACCGTCGAGATCGAGCAGCTCGGATGGGATGACTACTGGACCAACATCCAGACCGGGATGATCTCGGGCTCGAACTACGACGTGTTCACCAACCATCTTGCCAAGTACCCTGAGTTCGCCGAGAAGGGCCAGATCGTCGACATCCAGTCGATGGTCGAGGAAGACGGCCTCGACACCAGCATCTACGAAGGCGAGCTCGCGGACCTCTGGAGCCGCGACGGCGCGCGATACGGCCTTCCCAAGGACTGGGACACGATCTCGGTCGTGTACAACGAGGACGCCCTCTCGGCCGCGGGTATCGATCCGAGTGTGTTCGACGAGTGGACCTGGAACCCGGACGACGGCGGCAGCTTCCAGGAGATCGTGGCCCAGCTCACGATCGACGAGAACGGCAACAACGGTCTCAGCCCGGACTTCGACAACACCAAGGTCGAGCAGTATGGACTCGTGATGGGCATGGGCGATCCCTACGGGCAGACCGGCTGGAGCCTGTTCGCGGCCAGCACCGGCTGGCGGTTCATGGACGAGCCCTGGGGCGATCAGTACCACTTCGACGATGAGCGGGTGATCAAGACTATCCAGAACCTCGCCGACCTCAATCTGGTCCACGGATTTAACGTGCCGGAGGAAGAGATCTCCAGCCTGAACTCCGAGACGGTGTTCGCTGCCGGTACCGCCGCGCTGATGTTCCACGGCTCGTGGATGATCAACTGGCTGGCCGACAACATCACCTTCCCGTTCGGCTTCGGACATCTGCCGACCGGCCCTGAAGGCCGCATCTGCATGTTCAACGGCCTTGCTGATTCGATCTGGACCGGGTCCGAGAACCAGGATGCAGCCTGGGAGTGGGTCAAGTTCCTCGCCTCCGAGGAAGCCCAGATGATTGTCGGGCAAAGCGCCGTCGTCTTCCCTGCGATCCCCGCCGCCGCGGAGGCCGCGCTCGCTGCCTTCCAGGAGAAGGGGCTCGACGTATCGCCCTACCTCGACCAGGCTCAACAGGAGGACGGCACCTTCCTCTTCCCGATCGCCGACCACGCGTCCGAGTACACCTCGATCATGACGGCTGCGATGCAGGCCGTGGCGCTCGGCGAGTCGTCCGCGGAAGAAGCCCTGCCGGACGCAAACGAAGAGGTCAACGATCTCTTCTAGGCAGAATGCCCTTCGGATTACCGTTCATCCATAACCATTCGAGCCTGTGCCGACCGGCGGCACAGGCTCATGTATCACGGAGTGCCGCTCATGGCGAACATCACCTTCATCGGCGCGGGGAGCGCGGTCTTCGCACGGAACCTGCTGCGCGACCTCTTCACGTTCCCGGAGCTGCACGAGAGTTCCATCCGGCTGATGGACATCGACCCCGACCGTCTGCGCGACACCGAGAAAATCGCGCATCGCGTCGCCGCCGAGGCGGGCGCATCGCCACAGATCACGGCGACCACCGACCGGCGCGAGGCGCTCAAGGGCGCCGACTATGTGGTGAACATGATCCAGGTCGGCGGCTACGAGCCGGCCACTGTCACCGACTTCGAAATCCCGAAGAAGTACGGGCTGCGGCAGACCATCGGCGACACCCTCGGTATTGGCGGCATCATGCGCGGGCTGCGCACGATCCCGGTGATGCTCGACATCGGCGCCGACATGGAAGAGCTCTGCCCCGATGCGCTGCTGCTCAACTACTCGAACCCAATGGCGATGCTGACCTGGGCCATGAATGCCGGCACCGACGTCGCCACCGTCGGCCTATGCCACAGTGTCTTCGGCACCGCCCATGAGCTTGCCAGCGTGCTCGAGATCCCGTCTGACGAGATCGACTACCTTTGCGCCGGCATCAACCACATGGCGTTCTACCTCAAGTTCGAGCGCAACGGCGAAGACCTCTACCCGCGCCTGAAGCAGCTCGCCGCCGAGGACAAATTCCCGAGCTTCGAGCGGGTTCGCGCGCGAGTCCTCCAGGCCTTCGGCTACTTCGTCACCGAATCGTCGGAGCACTTCAGTGAGTACACCCCCTGGTTCATCAAGGACGGGCGGCAGGATCTCATCGACCACTACCGCATACCGCTCGACGAGTACCCGGCGCGATGCGTCAACCAGATCGAGGACTGGGGTGAAATGCGCCAGGCATTGCTCTCCGATGACCCGAACGCGATGGACGCCTATTACGAAAGGAAGCGCGACAACCTGGTTGGCATGTGGGAGCGGCGCATCGAGGCGGTCGCGATCGACAAGCCCGAGGAGGCCGAGCGACTTCGTGCGGCAGTCCTCAGTGACCGTCAGGGCCGTCAGGGCGGGCACTCCGGCGAATACGGGACGCTCATCATCCACAGCATGGAAACGGGCCAGCCGCGCGTCGTCTACGGCAACGTGGGCAATGACGGCACCATTGCCAACCTGCCGGAGGACTGCGTCGTCGAGGTGCCCTGCCTGATCGACAGGAACGGCGTGCAGCCGACGATGATTGGCGACCTCCCGCCCCAGCTCGCAGCGCTGATGCAGACCAACATCAACGTTCAGCGTCTCACGGTCGAGGCGGCCCTCACCGGCCGAAGGGAGCACATCTACCAGGCGGCGATGCTCGACCCGCACACGGCAGCCGAGCTGTCGCTCGACGAGATCGTTTCAATGGTCGACGAGCTCATCGAGGCGCACGGCGAGCTGCTTCCCACCTACCACTGATACGGCATGCGGTCACTGCCCTGT
>CBFGRG010000296.1:0-4854 GCA_965651105.1 uncultured bacterium
CGCGGTGACATACCTAGCAAGGAGCGGCGACAATCGATCGGCACCACGAGAGACGCGCCGGGCGATAACCCGGCGCGTCGTCCTGCTCCGAACTGGTGATGTCAGCGCGCCTGACCCCTACTGGGCGGAGACGTTGATCATCCACTGCACGCCGAACCGGTCCTTGAACGCGCCCCAGTAGTCGCCCCAGAACTGCTCGGACATCGCCTCCTCGACCTCGCCGCCCTCGGAGAGCGCGGCGAAGAGCCGGTCGGCTTCCTCGCGAGTGTCGGGATGCAGCGAGATGTAGAAGTTGGTGCCGATCGTCGTCTTGCCCCACTGCTCGGGGACATCTGAGCCCATCAGGACATGGCCGGCGAGGATCGGCAGCGAGACGTGCATGACGAGGTTCTTCTCGGCTTCACTTGCCGGCGGACCGTCCTCCTCCGAGGGGGGAACGTCGCCCATCCGCATGATGCCGTTGCCGTCGAACTCGGTGCCGAAGACAGACTTGTAGAAGGTGAAGGCTTCCTCGGTCTGTCCATTGAAGTTCAGGTAGGTGCTGACGCTCGCCACTGGCTGTCTCCGTCGTTCGATGTGGTGGGCGGCATGGAGTCCCGAAGTCGCCGTCCAGGGTCCTCGAGACTCGCCGCCCGCACCGCCCGCGCGGTGTACGTTCAATATGCGCCAACCAGTCACAGGGCGCTTCTCCGATCTTGCGATGACCGTGGCCCCGACGGAAGGCGATCTGGTTGCCGCTGCCCTATACTGCCTGTCGGGGACACCCCATCACGAACGAATCGAGACTGTCAGGAATCATCACCGCATCATGAAAATCGCCTCGCGCTCTCCGGAGCCCTGGTTGCTGATCGGGGCGTTCCTGCTCCCATACTGTGCACTCGTCATCGAGCGCAACCTCGCGTTCCCGACCATCATCAACCCGGACGGCGTCAACTACGCCATCCTTGCCGAGGAGTACAGCGAGGGACAGATCCGCAACGCTGTCAATGCCTACTGGGGGCCGATGATCTCGTGGCTGATGGCGATCCCCGTCGCCTTCGGGATGCCGGCGCTGACGGCCTACCGCATCATCAACATCGTCGTGCTCTTCGCGATCATCGTCGCGGTGTGGAGGCTGACGGTTTTCGCAAGGTTTCGGCCGGAGATTCGCTTTATCACGCTCTGGACCACCGGGCTGATGGCGCTCGCATGGTCGGTTGGCGAGATGACGCCGGATCTGCTGATGTTGCTCATCATGATGCTGCTGTTCGATCAGATTGTCCGGCTCGGCGATGCCCTTCCCTATGGCCGGGTGATCGCGATCGGCTTGCTCGGCGGAGCCGGCTACCTCGTCAAGCCGTTCGGGCTCCTCTTCTTCATCGCGATCTGGTCTGTGATCTGCGCCTACATCTGGGCACGAAACCGCGACGCGGTCTCCCTCCTGCATGTGGCGCAGCGATGGGGTCTGGGGTTGGTCGCCTTTCTGGCACTGGTGCTCCCGTGGGCGCTGGTCCTGACGTGGAAGTACGGTCATTTCACCATCGGCACTTCCGGCAGGCTCAACCTCACGCTTGTCGCTCCACCCGGCTGGCCTGGTCCATCGAGCGGACCGCCGGCGCGCAGCTTTGCCGAACCACCCTTTCCCGGGAGTGTCGTCGGTCTCGATCCTTCGCTCTCCACGGCACCGACCTGGAACCCACTCGCGAGCGTCGACGACATGATGCACCTCGCCCGAAACGTCCAGCACAACGTCTCGGATGTCATCCACCATTTCGCGCTTGTGGGGCTGGTCGGCCTCTGTGTCATGATGATCGCCCTGATGGGAATAGTGCGCGCTCGAGCGGGCGTTCCCGAGCTTTGCGTACGCGCAACGATCTTTGCGGCTCTGTATGTCGGCATGTACTGCCTGGTGCTGGTCAATACCCGATACATCTGGCCAGCGATCCTGATCATGTGCATCGCCGGGTTCTCGCTGGTGAACGCCTGGTCTCTCGGCAACAGGCTGCCCCGATGGACCTATGCCGCCGTCGCCCTGCCGCTGGCCCTCAGCATGGTGATCGGCCCGGATTGGCGTCCAGGGATGGGTGTCGGACGCGCCACGATCGATGCGATGTACGCACCAAACGCCGTGTGGCGGACACTCGCGGCTGACGCTCGTGATGCCGCGAACTCCATGCAGGAGTCCTACAGGGGTACCAGCATCGCCTCGAATCACGAACGCGCGAAGTCAATGTACGTCTCGTATTTTCTCGACTCGGAGTACTTCGGAGATGTTATCGACGGTGAGCCGCCCGAGGTCACCCGGGAACGGCTGAGCGCCCACGACATCGACGTATTCCTGTACTGGGGAGAGCCCGGCGATCCGACACCTGCCTACCTGGCGGATTACACGCTCAGCGACTCGTTCGAGGACGGTCGCCTGAAGGTCTATTCCCGAGGTGGCGCGGGGGCCAATGTCGAGGAACGACCAGCCGGAGTGGCGACTCCCGCTGCCTGATCGAGATCGAGCCTCAGCGCCGATCGGTAGCGAACAGGTCACCTACAGTGACGATGAATCCGGGCAGGATATCGCCGCCGTCTAGCTGGGCATGCACACTGATCTCCGACGACGTGCCGTCCGGCCGATGGATAGAGACCGAGCGGGTATCGGGCCACAACACCCAAACGAGCTGCGTTCCCGCTCGAAGGTAGTCCCGTACGCGCAGGTGGAGATCGTTCGCTGTGCCGTAGAACGACACGGCCTCGACGGCAAGGGTGGGAGCGCCTTCCCAGAACCATTCCGCCGACTCTCCAGCCGGCACGTGCTCCCGAGCAATGAACGAGATGCCCACGTGCCGCACGGTATCCGGGTCGCGTCGCAGGACGTGACCAGCACCAGCGATTACGATGCCGCAGTTGTGTTGCTCTACAAACGCGGCAAGCGCTGAGAGCAGTTTCGCGTGCGCAGTGGCCCCCTTTGCCCCCAGGAGCGGCTTCTCAACGACCTGCCCCTCGACCAGATCGATCCGCTTGTCGGGAGGATCGGGCATCTCGGCGAACGCTTCGGCCGTCACCAGATGCTGCTGCACGCTCATGGCCACGCTCCTCCGCTCATGCCTGTCATCCATAAAGCGACAGGTGGTATACGCAAGCGGCGATCAGTTCACCCTGCTGCAGTCCTGGAGATGAGCGCGGATGCGCCAATGACCGCTGGTATGCACAAAGATACGTGCTTTCAGGAACCGAACGGGAAGGCCCGATACCTCGCACGGACCGAACGAGTACATCGATGAAGCCGAGATGCGCCGATGCGGGGAAGTCTACGCGCTGTACGCCGGGGAGTTGCACTCACCGGGTCACGCGCCCGAGATAGGGTGAGCCGTCCAGAATCGACTGATTGCCCCGGCGACAAGCGCGGGATCCTGCATCTGCGGCAGGTGGGTCATGCCTGGCAGCACGACCTCCTCGGCGTTCGGCAGGGTCGCCAGCAGCCATCGGTGCGCATCGCCGAAGCGACGACCGATGGCATCGCTGTCACCGCCGAGGATAGTGAGCGTCGGCAGGTTAATCGTTCGCGCCGCCGCCTCATCGAAGGACCAGCGTCCAAGCCCGGGCAGCTCGCCCTCGAACACCGTGCTCGCGTCGGCGACCGCCTGCTCGAACGCGCCCGGCAACGCCGCGTCGAGCACCGGCCGGTAGCCTGGCCAGCGCGCGCCGATGAACTCGTCGACGAACGCCGCCGCGTTGCCCGGATCGAATGCCTGGACGTTTCGCTGGAGGGCATCACGATAGGCTTGCTCACCCGGACCCGCCAGGAGCGCCGCCTCGACCAGCGCCAGCGAGTGAACCCGCTCGGGGGTGTCGAGGGCGAGCTGCAGGGCGACACACCCGCCGTAGGAGTGCCCGACGACGTGGGCGCGCCCGATGCCGAGGTGCTCCAGGAGCGCGCGGGCGTCGGCGGCGGCTTCCTCGACGCTGTCGAAGGAAGGGCCGGGCCGGCTGCCGGCATAGCCGCGACGGTGCCAGGTGATGCACCGGTGGCTGTCGGCCATACCCGGCTCTGCGAGCATCGGCTGGAAGGAGTCACCGAGGAGGACACCGTGAAGAAAGAGCACCGGCTCGCCATCGCCGATCACCTCGTACTCGATCTCGGCGCCGTTGATCCTCGAGGTTTGCATCGCTGCCTCCCCCTGAACGTGAAGAACGGGCCGAATCGGCCCATTCTACCCACGATCTGGCTACTGGAAACTGGCTGTCCGAGCCCGAGCCGATGGCGCTCGACAGTCACATCATCGAATCTCGAACAATTCGCTCACCCGAACGCTAAAGCCGGGAAGGATATTGCCACCCTTGAGGATCGCCTCGGGACCGAGCTCGCGGATGTCGGCGCCTGGCCTGTGAACAGACACGGCTCGTCTGTTTGGCCACAGTACCCAAACCTGGTGTGAGCCCGAATCGAGATAGTCCCGCACGCGCTCGTCAATCTCCATTGCGCGGTCGTTGGGAGAGACGATTTCCACGGCGAGCGTCGGAGAACCTTCCCAATAGGTTTTCGGGAGCCCCTCCTTGGTCACGTCTACGCCCGCAACGAAGGACACATCGGGGATACGCACATGATCCGGATTGCGCCGAAGCACGTACGCGAGTCCATCGGGTACAGCGAAGCCAAGGTGATGCTGCCTGGCGAAATCGTTGAGGAGCTGAGCGAGTGCAAACGCGATCCAGACATGCTCCGCTCCGGCACCCGGCATCTCGACCAACTCCCCGTCGACCAGTTCGAAGCGCTTGCCCGGCACCTCAGGCATCTCCCACAACTCTTCGGCCGTCACCAGATGCTGCTTCACGCTCATGGCCATGCTCCTCTGCTCGTGCCTGACCTTTATGATACGGCAGGTG
>CBFGRG010000297.1:0-4846 GCA_965651105.1 uncultured bacterium
GTTGGTGCCTGGCGTCGGGCGTTGGTGGCGACATCGCGCCCACCCATTCGACTCCGAGGCTGCGGCGATGCGATCCTTTGTCGTCGCGGCATTGGCTCACGGCAGGCAAGCGATCCTTCGACCCCGGTCCTTCGACGTCGCTGCCATGAACCTCCAGCGCAAGCCGCCACCGGGGCGGCGCGACGGGCGCTGGGGGTCATGCGCGGTGGTGCCGCCGCGCGGCATGACACCTCAGGATGACATCGAAGGTTGGTGTCGGCATTCGCGCATCGAATTCCGCGATTGCCGGCGAGCCTACCAGTCCGACACGGAACCGTCCTCGCGCTGGAGGATGCGCTGCCCCTGCGGCTGGAACGGATGTGCCAGCGCTGCCTCATCGTCGAGCTCGACGCCCAGCCCTGGCTTCCCGCCGCTGTAGAGGTTGCCGCCCTCCAGCCGCATGTCGGTCTGGACGATGTGCGGGATCACATCCGGCCGCCAGACCATCTCCTGCACCGCGAACAGGGGTGTCGAGAGATCGAAGTGCAGGCAGGCTGCCGTCGAGACCGGCCCCAGCGGGTTGTGCGGCGCCTGCTCGATGTAGTGCGTCTCGCACCACCCCGCCACCTTCTTCGCCTCCGTCAGCCCGCCACAGATGCAGAGATCGATGCGGCAGTAGTCCATCAGGTCCTGCTCGATCAGGACCTGCCAGTCCCACTTGCTCGACAACTGCTCGCCGGTCGCGATCGGCGCCGAGATGTGCTGCCGCAGATAGCCGAACAGCGATGCGTTTTCGGCCCGGATCGGGTCTTCGATGAAAAACGGCCGCATCGGCTCCAGCGCCTTCGCGATCTGGATCGCGTAGGTCGGCGTCGTGCGCTGGTGGAAGTCGACGCAAATCTCGATCTCCGGGCCCAGCGCCTCGCGCAGCGCCGCGAACGCGTCGACCGTCCACTGCATCGCCTTCGCCTGTTCGTAAACGCCTTCCCGCTCGCCACTGCTGCCCTCGCCGGCGCCGTAGCGGATGAACCGCCAGCCCGCGGCTACCTGCTCCTTCGCGTACTCCACCATCGCATCGATGCTGTCGACCCCATCCTGGCCGGCCGCACGGCGCTGCTGGACGTGGCAGTAGCACCGGGCGTAGTCACGCGTCTTGCCGCCGAGCAGGTCGTAGACCGGCACGCCGAGCGCCTTTCCGCGCAAATCCCACAGCGCAATGTCGATCGCGGCAACCGTGGCGGCGTGGATGTGCCCACCCCGGAAGAACTGGCCTCGCCAGAGCGTCTGCCAGATGTGCTCGATCCGGCTCGGGTCCATGCCGACCAGCACGCGCCGGTAGGTCTCGACCAACCCGGAGACGGACTCTTCCTTGCCGTTGATGCCAGCCTCGCCGAGTCCGGTCAGGCCCTCATCGGTGTAGATCTTGACGAAGGTGAAGTTGCGGCCGCGCTCCGGCGCGTAGACGACGAACGGCTTGACGTCGGTGATCTTCACGGGGACTCCTGACACTGGTGGCCTGGCGCGATACCGGCATCATCAGGCGGAACGATCTGGCCGTCAAACGCTCGCCGATTGCTCGTCCGAGCGGTGCGGTTACCATGACTGAGGATGAGCGGGGGTGATCCCGTGCACAGCGAGGGAGTACAGCATGGTCACGAAGGCGGTTTCAACCTGGTCGCTGCATCGCACCCTCGGCCGGCCCGAGGGCGAGGGTGAGGACGTCGGCGGGGGCGTCTCGACGGTGCCGGGCGCGTTGTCGCTGCTGGATTTGCCCGCCGAGCTGCGGGCGCGCGGGTACGGGGCGGTCCAGCTCCTGTATCCCCACCTGGAATCGCGCGACCCTGCCTACCTGGCCGAGCTGCGGGCAGCACTGGATGACGCAGGGATCGAATTGGAGGCGATGCTGATCGGCGCCGGCGACCTGACCGGTCCCGACGCCGACGCGGCTGAGGCGTTGATCGGAGAGTGGCTGGATGCCTCCGCCGCGCTGGGCGCGAAACGAGCCCGGACGGCGGCGGGCCATGCCGCGCCGACGCCGGAGACGATCCGGGAGAGCGCCACGCGTCTCAAGCGACTCGCGGAGCGGCAGCCGGATGTGCGGCTGGTAACCGAGAACTGGTGGGGGTTGTTGCCCGATGCCGACGCGGTGCTGGCGTTGCTGGAGGAGACTGGCGATGCGGTCGGGTTTCTGATCGACCTGGACAACTGGAGCGGCCCGGACAAGTACGACCAGCTTGCGCGGGTCGCGCCCCTGGCCGAAACCTGCCACGCCAAATGCCGGTTCACCGCTGCCGGGCCGGACAAGGAGGATTTCCGGCGATCACTGGGCGTGCTGAAGGATGTCGGCTACACCGGGCCGCTGGCGCTGATCTACGACGGTCCGGACGACGACGAGTGGGGCTGCCTTGAGATCGAGTACGCCATCGTCACCGAGATTTTCGGAGACAACGTGTCGTCATAGGGCCGGGACACGCGACCGGCCCGTACGCGGAATGATGTGGCCGCGCAGCGGCCGGATGTCGCAGGGGAGGAGCTTGCCCCCTCCCCTGCCTGACGATCATGCCGATCAGTGGTGATGCGTCTTCTCGTATTCGTCGGCCTCGGCCTTCGTCTTGTGGATCGTGCCGTCCGGGTGTTCGGGTGGGGTGTAGATCGTGTAGACGCGCAACGCCTCACTGCCGGAGGTGTTCACGATGTTGTGCTCGACACCAGCGGGGATCACCACGATGTCCCCATCCCCCAGCTTGTGGGTTTCGCCGTCGAGGATCGCCTCGCCCTCGCCGCCCTCGACGCGGAAAAACTGGTCGCCGTGCTCATGGGTTTCCATCCCAATCTCCTCGCCCGGCTTGAGGGTCATCAGCACCAGTTGCAGGTTCGGCGCGGTATAGAGCACCTTGCGGAAATTCTCGTTTTCCAGGGTGTCGCGCTCGATGTTGGTTGTGTATCCGGCCATGCTGGGGTTCCTTTCTGTGTACCGGCGAAGGGGATCGCCACGTGGAAAGTCACTATCCATAGTGTAGCTTACAGGTATGGCAGCACCGTGGAATTGCGCCACGGCGGCATGTCAATCCCGTGTCAGGTTGCAACCCGCCGGGTGCGGTAGCATCTGGGCGACGTTTCGACTCGCCGGCGCCCCTGCCGGCCATCCCGATTCAAAAGGATTCGCTGTGACCGATGTTTCTTCCACCCGCCTCGCCCAGCCCGTCGCCGACCCTTACCAGCGCGGCGTGATCTGGGATCTCGACGGCACCCTGATCGACTCCAGCAAGCTGCATTACGATGCCTGGCGCGAGCTGCTCGCGCCGGAAGGTGTCGACCTCGACTGGCCAGGCTTCATCACTGGTTTTGGCCGTCGCAACGACGACTGGCTCCCCGACCTGCTCGGCCCGGAGATCGCGATGGACGATATCCGTCGCATCGGTGACGCCAAGGAGGCGCGATACCGCGAGATGGTCCACGAGGGTGGCCTCGACGTGCTGCCGGGTGTGTTCGACGCGCTGCGCGGGCTTCGGGCCGACGGCTGGCGGCACGCGGTGGCAACCTCGGCGCCGGTCGAGAATGCCGGTGTCATCCTCGAGGTAACGGGCCTGTCCGAGTTCATGGACAGCTTCGCCGGCAGCGAGGATGTCGAGCGCGGCAAGCCGGCGCCGGATGTCTTCCTGCTCGCCGCCGAGCGCATCGGCGTCGCCCCGGAGCGAGCGGTGGTTGTCGAAGATGCTGCCGCGGGCGTGCAGGGTGCGCACCGGGCGGGAATGGTCGCGATCGGTGTCGGCCCGCATCATGCCGATCTGGGTGCCGATCGCTCGGCGGAATCGCTGGTCGACTTGCCGGTCGAGACCTTCAGCGATCTGGTGCTGGCGGCATCGGAGCTGGCCTGATCGCGTGGTACAATCTGACGTCAGGGCACCGGCTGAGCGGTGTCCTGATTCATGGCGCCATAGCCAAGTGGTAAGGCACGGGTCTGCAAAACCCTGATCGCCGGTTCGAATCCGGCTGGCGCCTCGAATGACGACGCGGTTCCGGCTTCCGGGGCCGCGTTCTTGCTTCCTGGCAGATGCTCCCGGCCTCGCGGCACCGTCCCTGCACCGGCCGGCATCCACGCTGTCACGATCCACACCCTCTACGGAGAGCCCCATGACGCCGATCGATCTTTCTCCCAGCGACGACCTGCCGCACGAGGAGCGCCTCTCCAGCCGGCGCGCCTTCGATGGGCACATCCTCCACCTTCGTGTCGACGATGTGCGCATGCCGAGCGGTCGGAAGACGGTCCGCGAGGTGATCGAGCACCCCGGCTCGGTGATCGTGCTGCCGGTGACGGTCGACGACGATATCCTGCTCATCCGGCAGTACCGCTACGCCGTCGACGAGCGGGTGATCGAGCTGCCGGCGGGGTTGATCGACCCGGGCGAGGAGCCCGAAATCGCTGCCCGGCGCGAGCTGGAAGAGGAGACCGGCTACGAGGCGGGCGAGGTCAGGCTGCTCGGCTCGGCGTACGCTTCGCCCGGCTACACGCGCGAGCTGAGCCACTTCTACGTCGCTACCGGCTGCCTTGAGACGCGATCGTTCGAGACGGATCCCGAGGAGCCGATGGAGCTGCTCCGGGTGCCGCGCGGCGACCTGCCGTCGCTGATCCGGCCGGGCCGCTCGCCGATCCGCAACGCCCAGACGCTGCTGGCGCTCAACTGGTTCGTGCGCCTTGAGGACCAACTGCTGGGGTAAGGCGAGCGGGCGTTTGTCGTTGGGGGATGCGTGCCTTCTTTCCGGTTGTGGGCGGGCTACGGGGCGTACCCTGCCTGCGTTCAGCGGACCCTTACGCCAACGTCTCGTCGAGCCAGTCGAAGACCCGTTGCGCGAAGAGCGATGCGGC
>CBFGRG010000298.1:0-4842 GCA_965651105.1 uncultured bacterium
GGAGGCACTGCAGCAGCGGCTGGCCGACGAAGCGGTCGATGTCACGCTGCCAGGAATCGATCCCCAGATCGGCGGCATCCACCCGATGTCGCGCATGATCGACGAGCTGATCGACATCTTCGCGCAGATGGGCTTTCAGGCCGTGTTCGGGCCGGAGGTCGAATCGACGCGCTACAACTTCGATTTGCTCAACATCCCCGCCGATCACCCCGCGCGCGATGTCTGGGACACTGTCATCGTCGACGATCCCAGCGGCGAGATCGTGCTGCGCACGCACACATCGCCGATGCAGGCCCGCACCATGGAGCGCGTGGATCCACCGGTCCGCGTGATCGTGCCGGGCGTTGCCTATCGGTATGAGGCGCAAGACGCCTCCCATGAGTGGCAGCTCACCCAGCTCGAGGGGCTTGCCGTTGACCGCAACATCACCCTGAGTGATCTCAAGGGCGTCCTGCAGGAAATGGCCCGCCAGCTCTTCGGACCCGAGCGGCGGGTCCGCTTCCGGTGCGACTTCTTCCCCTTCGTCGAGCCGGGCGTCGACTTCGCGGTCGACTGCGCGATCTGCGACGGCAAGGGCTGCCGGGTCTGCAAGCACACCGGCTGGCTGGAGATGGGCGGCGCCGGCATGGTGCACCCGAACGTGCTTCGCGGCGTCGGCTACGACCCGGAGGAGTACACCGGGTTCGCCTTTGGGCTCGGTATCGAGCGGCTGGTGATGATGAAGTACGGGGTCGACGACATTCGCGTCTTCAACACCAATGACCTCCGCTTCCTCAAGAAGTTCGCCACCACGGCGGTGTAACCGTCGAGCCTATTTCGTAGGGGAGGAGCCTGTCTCCTTCCGGCCGCCCAACGGACGGCAGCAGCCCGCACGGAGAGAAATCAAGCCCATGAAGGTTCCGTTCAACTGGCTCAAGGAGTACGTTGATCTCGACGTCACTCCCCAGGAGCTCGCCCAACGCATGACCATGGCCGGCCTCGAGGCCGAACAGATCGACTACATCGGCGACACCTGGGACAACGTGTTCGTCGCCGAGGTCGAAAAGGTTGAGCCGCATCCCGACGCCGATCGGCTGGTGCTCGCTACCGCCTCCGCCGGCGAGCACCGCCTCACCGTCGTCACCGGCGCGCCGAACATCGCCGAGGGCCAGAAGGTCGCCCTCGCGCTCGCCGGCGCGCGCCTGATCGACGCCTATGCCGACGAGCCGCGCCTCAAGACGCTCAAGCCCGGCAAGATTCGCGGGATCCTCTCGGAAGGGATGGTCTGCAGCGAGAAAGAGCTCGGGCTCAGCGACGAGCACGAAGGCATCATGGTGCTGCCGGACGACGCGCCGGTCGGGGCACCACTGGCCGACTACCTCGGCGACGCCGTCATCGAGTTCGAGATCACACCGAACCTCGTCCACGCATTCTCGATGGTCGGCATCGCCCGGGAGGCGAGCGCCGTGCTCGACGCGCCTATCCGACTGCCGGAGCTGGCGTCGCTGGACACCGTTCCCCAGCGCGATGACCTCGTCACGATCGAGGCGCCGGATCTCAACGCGCGCTATATCGGCATCGTCATCGACGGGGTGAACGTCGAACCTTCCCCGACGTGGATGAGCCAGCACCTCACCCGCGCCGGCGTGCGCCCGGTCAACAACCTGGTCGATATCACCAACTACGTCCTGCTGGAGATGGGACAGCCGCTGCACGCTTTTGATCTCTCACAGATCGGCACCGGCAGGATCGTCACCCGGCGCGCGACGGCCGGCGAGACAATCGAAACGCTCGACCACCGTACGCGCGAGGTCGATCAGGACGTGCTCCTGATCACCGACGGAGAGCGCCCGCTGGCCGTGGCCGGCGTGATGGGCGGTGTCGACTCCGAGGTCACCGACGACACCACATCGATCCTGCTCGAATCGGCGACGTTCGACATGGTCAACATCCGCCACACGTCTCGCAAGTTGAAGCTGCGGACAGACGCCTCCGTCCGGTTCGAGCGCGGGATCGATCCCGACCTCGCCCTCACCGCGGCCCGCCGCGCCGTCCAGCTCATCCTTGATCTTTGCCCCGGCGCGACGGTAAGGGAATACGACGACACCTACCCCAATCCCGTCGCACCGCGCTCGGTCACCATGCCGCTCTCCCGCATCAAGCGCGTGCTCGGCATCGAGATTCCACGAGACACCGTCACCAGCGTGCTCACCCGGCTCGATCTGCAGCCAGTGATCGACGGCGACTCCCTGACGGTCACCGTGCCGACATGGCGCAGCGACATCTCGATCCCCGAGGATGTGGTTGAGGAGGTCGCCCGCATTGTCGGCTACAGCGAGCTGCCGGCGACGCTGCCGACCGGTGAGACGGCGGCGGTGGAGCGCGATCCCATGTTCCTCCTCCAGCAGCGCGTCCGCACGCTGCTGGCTGCTGGTGGCATGTGGGAAGGCCGCTCCTACGCGACTCTCTCGGACGAAGAGATCGAACAGTGGTCCTCAGGGGAATCTGTGGCGCTGACCACCGACATCGCGCGCGATGCCCTCGTCCGGCTGCTCAATCCGGTCAATGCCGAACGGCCCGTGCTGCGGCCCGCCATCCTGCCTTCCCTGCTGCCGGCGGTGACGGAGAACCTCAAGCATCAGGAGAGCGTGCGACTGTTCGAGATCGCGCACGTCTTCTGGGGGAACGGTGAGGGTGAGCTGCCGAACGAGCCGCCGCACGTCGCCGGAATCGTCGCCGGTCGTCGCCACGAGCTCGATCGGTTCGCGCCATCGTCACCTGAGATGGACTTCTGGGATGCCAAGGGCGTAGTCGATGCGCTCGCGCAACGGCTCGGCGTGTCTCTGGCGTTCGCGCCGGTACAGCATCCCGCCTTCCACCCTGGCCGCGCCGCGACCGTGACGGCAAAAGGCGAGCGCATTGGCATCGTCGGCGAGATCCACCCGTCGCTGGCCGCAGCCCACGGTATCGAGACACGCGTGGCTGGCTTCGAGATCGACCTCGCCGCGCTTTCCGCAACGCTGCCCGACGCTCGCGGCGTCCAGGTCAAGGCCGATCCTTACCTGCCGGTGCAGCAGGACTTCTCGATGGTCGTCGACGCCGCTACTCCGGCCGCGACCGTGCAGGAAGCCCTCCTGCGTGGCGCAGGCCCG
This sequence comes from uncultured bacterium, assembly GCA_965651105.1. GTDB lineage: Bacteria > Chloroflexota > Chloroflexia > Thermomicrobiales > UBA6265 > JACCVC01. The sequence goes on from CBFGRG010000298.1 coordinate 3,132, forward strand.
CTCGCGACCGATGTCACCCTCTTCGACATCTACGAGGGCGAATCCATCGGCGAGGGCATGAAGAGCCTGACCTTCCGCGTCACCTTCACCGCGCCGGATCGCGCACTCACCGACAAGGAGCTGGAGAAGGTCCGGAAAAAGATCGAGAAGACGCTCGAACGAAACGCCGGTGCGACCTTGCGCACCTGATACGACAAAGCTACCGACCGAACGCCCCGCCCCTCAGCGGGCGGGCACTGCCCCGGGAACCCGCCTCGGGGCCACAGGATGTCGCCGTCATGACCAAGGCCATCACCATCCGTCGTATCGACGGTTTCGAGGCGGCGCTGCCCGAGCTCGGCCGGCGCGGCTCGTTCGACGACCCGGTGCTGTCGGATCGAATCCGCGAAGGCATTCGTCGCGTCTTCGGCTCCGACCTGACCGCCCATCAGGTCGTCGACCGCATCGTCGGCGACGTCCGCAATGACGGGGACGCCGCGCTGCGGCGCTACACCGAGGCGTTCGACGGCATGTCGCCGGAGGCGTTCGAAGTGCCGCGTGCCGAGTGGCAGGCTGCCCGCCGGAGGATCGGGAGTGACCTTGAGCGCGCCCTGGTGACCGCCGCGGATCGCATCCGTGCCTTCCATGAGCACCAACCGTCACAGTCGTGGATCGAGCCGACGTCGCAGGGTACATTCGGTCAAATCGTGCGACCGCTGGATCGCATCGGTATCTACACGCCCGGTGGTACCGCCGCCTATCCCTCATCGCTGCTGATGACCGCGGTTCCGGCGCGCGTGGCCGGGGTCCGCGAGATCGTCATCGCGGCGCCGCCGGGGAAGGACGGCCACATTGCGCCAACCATCCTCGCCGCCGCCGATATCGCCGGTGTCGATCGCGTCTTCGCCATGGGTGGCGCGCAAGCTATCGCAGCACTCGCCTTCGGCACGGAATCTGTGCCGCACGTCGACAAGATTCTCGGACCCGGCAACATCTTCGTCGCGCTCGCCAAGCAGCGCGTCTACGGCGTCGTCGCCCTCGACCAGCTCGCCGGCCCCACCGAAACGCTCCTCGTCGCGGACGAAACCGCCGACCTGGAGTTGGTCGCGGCCGATCTCATCGCCCAATCCGAGCACGACACCATCGCCAGCGCGATCCTGATTACCACCAGCGCCTCGCTCGCCGACGCCGTACCGGATGAGGTCGATCGGCAGCTCGCTCCTCTTGAGCGGGCCGACATCGCCAGGGCATCGCTGGAATCGAACGGACGGATCGTCGTGGTGGAGACTCTGGACGAGGCTGTCAGACTCGCGAACGCCTATGCGCCCGAGCACCTCTGTTTGCTGGTTGCTCGCCCGTGGGATCTCGTGCCGATGGTCGAGAACGCCGGCGGCATCTTCGTTGGCGAGGACAGCCCGGAAGCGCTCGGCGACTACACGGCCGGTCCGAGCCACGTGATGCCGACGGGCGGCACCGCGCGCTTCTCCTCGCCGGTGAACGTGTCGGATTTCCTCAAGGTGGTATCGGTGCTCGCCGCGTCGCCAGACGGCGTCGCGGAGCTCGGCGAGGCAACCATTGCGATCGCCGAAGCCGAAGGGCTCACCGGTCACGCCGCCGCCATCCGAAGGCGGCTGGAGCGAAGTTGAGCCGTTGGGTCCGCCCGACTGTGGGCACCAATACGTAGACCCGGACTTGATGTCTCACTTTTACCCACATTCCGAGGGCTTGGAGG
>CBFGRG010000299.1:0-4822 GCA_965651105.1 uncultured bacterium
TGCTGGCTCTCGGCCGTCGGTGTCGGGAGTGCCTGGAGCGGGTTGCTCGGTGTGCCGCTTGGCTGTTGCGGCTCCAGGATGTTCCCTGCCGGAGATGTCGGCGAAGCGGGCGCCTGGGTCGGCTCTTCCGGTGTATCGACGATTTCGGCCAGGCCCGGAGCGGTGGGTGAGAGGTCTTCCGAATCGCTGTCGATGAGCTGCTGCGCCCAGTACCAGAAGACGGCGATGACGAGCAGCAGACCGATGACCGGCAGCGCGATGCGCAGGTAGTCGGTCCAGTAGCGATCATCGGGGTTGGTCTGCACGGAGCGCTGCCGAGCCGCGGTGGGGCGGCTCGACGACCGGCGCTCGCGAGCGGGAGGCGGCTCCTCGATGTCGTCGAAATCTTCATCGTCGTAGTAGTCGTCGTCGGGGTAGTCATCATCGCCCCGACGGCCTCCGCCTCCGCCACCGGACGAGGCGAACTGCACCTGCATGCCGCCGGCGGCCGGCGCGAGCTGCGGCACCGGTGGGAGCAGACGTCTCAGTGAGTCGAGAAAGTTCATTCGTTTCACGGTCGGTTGCCCCGATCCTTCTTCAGGCGACGCCGGAAAGCCGCGCGCTGGTGTGCGTCAGCCGGCTCCCAGTAGTCGTGTCGCCCCCGACGGCAATCGTGTTCGTCCTCTTGCACCGGGTGGCTGTGCCCGAGCCGGTGCAGCGTGGTGTTTCGGCACCAGCCTCGCCGCCATATCGGAGAGGCTTCGTAAAACCAGCAGGTTCCGCAGCGGCGATGGTCCGTCGCCATCTTAATTACCGCTCCTTCGCGAGTAGCATAGCGCAAGAAACGTGCGAGCGCCGCGATTTGGGGCGGTGGACAAACGTGATATTCCCCCAAACCATGAACGGACAAGCGGCCCGCGAAGGCCGCTGCCGGTGGCGCATTCTGATACTTTAACGTTCGGGCTCACGTCCTGGTTCCGAACACTGCCGCATCAGGAATCGCCGGTGAGATCAGGCAGCTCTTCGTCGCCGGCCGTGTCCCGCTCGTCTCGCTGCTCGCTGCCGCCGAAGCGTCGAATGAACCCGCCACCGGCGGTGCGTGCCGCCTGTTCGCCACTTTCCGGAGCCTCACTGGCGCCGGCCGGTCCACCGAGAGACGGCCGGGTTCGCCCGCTGGCGACGCGGCCGCTGTGGGTCGGCATCTCCATTTGACCTTCGTAGCGGGCTCCCTCGTTGATGATCAGCGAGGGGGTGGAGATCTGCCCGCGAAGCTCGCCGCTGGGCATGATCTGCAGCCGGGACCGGCAGTTCACCGTGCCTTCGAGCACGCCAGCGACGACCACTTCTTCGGCCTCGATCTCGGCATCGACCGTGGCGCCCTGGGCAACGTGCAATGTGCCGTGGCAACTCAACTTGCCCTTGGCGCGACCTTCGATTCGCAGGTCGCGATCGGTCGAGTAGGTGCCATCGAATTCGGAATGGCGGTCGATGACGCTGGCGGACTCGCTCGCGCCGAAGGTGTCGTGCTGGGTGTCATGCGCGCGCATGGACATGATCTGGGTCCTCCGTGGTAGGTACAGGAGCGAGGAGGCGTCAGGACGACGTGCGCGCCCGCCGCTGAATGATGGAATTGGAGCGCGAGCGTGATTCACGGCTGTCAAGTTCGACCGGGTTGCTCCCGTTCGCCATCGACATGGCGCCATTGACGGTGGCACCCTCGTGGACCACGAACGACGGCGCAACGATATCCGCCTGGATGTCGCAACTCGGCAGCGCTTCGAACCGCGACCGGGCGGTGACCCGACCGGTGACGTCGCCGCCGATCACGACACGCTCGGCCTCGATAGTGGCATCGACCTCGGCGCCGTCGGCGATCCAGATATCCTCGACTGCCTTCAGCGCACCCGTCGCCTTGCCGTAGATGTGCAGCGATCCCTGGGTTTCGACATCCCCGTTCCACGAGGTGCCGGCGGCGATGATGCTGACCTGTTGGTCGGCCTGCGGCATCTCCGGGACGGCGGGCATGTCGCCGGCGCCAAAGTCGGCCACCTGGCTGCTCAGCCCGGGCGCGCTGCCGAAGCTGTAGCCCTCGTCGCCAGGCGGGCGGGAGCGGCCGGGCCGATCGACGGGCTGCCCATAGCCGTCGACATCGTCATCGAAGGCGTCGACCTCGTCTTCGGGGCCGATCTGTTGCCGAAGCGCGTTCATCTGTCGATGGAACGAGTCGACCTTGTTGCTCTCTCGTCGAAAGACCATACCGCGTGCTCCTCATGTTGCTCCGCACCCACCGGCGGTGGTTCGCCCTCTGCGCGCGCGTTCCTGATGGCTGGATGGAACAGTGTCGCCGGAGCTGGTGAGCGCAGTCGCGCCAGCGCGCCTGACGTACGTGCATCCTACCACGCAGGTCGTCGTTTCATGCGACAATATCACACTTCGGTGGTGTCCGTACAGTCTTGACATTGTGTCGCCGGCACTGGGTTGTGGGTCTCGATGGGGGGCCGCGCTCGCTTGGTGGTGTGGGACGGTGACATGATGCGCCGGTGTTGTCGTGCGGTGCGACGACGTGGGATCAGAACTCGCCGACGAGCCCGATCTCCATCTCCAGCTCATAGCCGGTGCGCCGGCGCACCTCGTCCTGGGCAAGGGCGACGAGCTCGAGCACGTCATGGGCGGTCCCGCCGCCGAGGTTGACGAGGAAGTTGGCATGCTTCGGCGAGATCTGCACACCGCCGACCTGCCGACCCTTGAGCCCGGCCTGGTCGATCAGGCGGCCGGCGCCGACGCCTTCGATCTTCTTGAAGACTGACCCGCAGGATGGGAATGTCTCGACCGACGGCTGCCGCTCGGCTCGCCAGCGCAGGTTTTCACTCGCCTGGTGGAGGATCTCCGCTGCAGGTTTCCGGTCGAGCTCGAAGGTGACATCGAGCACGACGATCTCCTCGTGATGCAGGCGGCTGTCGTCGTAGCCAAATTCGAACCAGTCTCGGTCGACCTCGCGCACGGCGTCGTTGACGTCGAGAATGCGCGCGCTCTTGACGACGTCTTCGATGAAGAGCGTGCGTTGCCGGTCCGGAGCGAGAAAGTGCAGGTTCTGCCAGATGGCTCCGCCGACGCTGCTGGGGATGCCGGCGAAGTGCTCCAGACCCGACAGGCCGGCATCGGCGGTCGATTCAATGAGCGCGGCGATGGTCGTTCCGCTTTCGGCGGTCACCGTCGTGCCATCGATGTGCACTTCATCGGCCCGATTGTGAATGACAAGTCCGCGGAATCCCTTGTCGCCCACAAGGATGTTCGCGCCGGTGCCGAGCAGGAACCACGGCACGGCGGCTTCGCGCGCTGCGCGGACGGCATCGAGCAACGCATCGGCGGTGTGTACCGTGACGAACAGGTCGGCCGGACCGCCGATGTGATAGGTCGTGAGTGGCGCGAGTGAGACGTCACGTTGCAGATTGGGGATCGACAGGGTCATCATTTGGCGGTAAAAACCTCCGGGGCCGGAGCGAGGAGTGCCACGGTATACTCGACGTGAGTCCGACGCGGCCGATGCCACGAGGGCGTCGCCTGCGGGTCAGTGTACGCCGTGGGTGAATGCTCGCACATGCCGTCGGCAGGGATCCCCACAACAACCAACATGGGAGTGATGGCACTGGATGGCCGAGCGGTGTCCAAAATGCAACGCTGAATATGGATCGAGCGACGCCTACTGCACCGAGTGCGGTACGCCGCGTCGGGTGCGTTCGGCATCCGATGAGGTGGGGGCAGAGCCCGACGCGCCGGCGCAGCCGGACCAGCCCGTTCCGACCGATGAGGCCGATGGGCCCGACGAAGGGAGCGTGCCACTGGGCTCGACCCTCTCGGACGATGAGAACGATTTCATCCCGCTGGTGATTCCGCCGCAGGAGGCGCCCCGGCGGGATCGACGCGCGATCGCTGCGGTGCTGTTCGGGATTCTGCTGATCGGCGCGCTGGTCGCGGCGGCATGGTTCCTGATCGGAGCCAACGACGACGATGACGGTGACGCGGCGCTCGACCGCCAGGATGTGCCAGTGTGGGTCGCTGGTGGTTCGCCGGAGGCAGCGACGCCAGAGGGAGATGTTGTTGCGGGCGACAATGTCGCAAGCGCCGTTGCCTCCACGCCGCCAACGCTCCCCATTATCGCGCCCGGCGAGGTCAATTCGTCGCCCGCCTCGAACGCTTCTCCGCAGGGTACGCCTGACTCTGACGCGACCGCTGCGGCGACGCCGTCTCAGGTGGCATCTCCGTCAGCTATGGCGTCCACTCCCATCACTCGCGAATCAGTGGTGACGGTGGCGGCAACGCCGTCTCCGCAGGCGTCGCCAACCGCGAATGCGACTCAGGCATCATCACCAGGGCCCATCGCGGCGACCCCGTCCGTAACTCCCACTGCAGGTAGCACGCCGACCCGAACGTCGTCTCCGGAAGCAACGGTGAGGGCGCCGATTGAGCCCATGTTCGTTGTTCCGTCGGTGTCGCCAGATGTGCTGTCCGCCAGCGCGGCGGACGCGCTTGTGACGCTGGTGGATGGTGTCGAGCCGCCGGTGCCCACCCCAACAGCACCTGTTTCCAACCCGGGTGGGGCAGCGGACCCGACCGAGCCGCCATTGACGCCAGCCGGCGATGGGACCGGGGGCGCGCTACCTTCCACGGAGCTAAACCCTGGCGAGTGACACTGAATTCGGATACACCCCGTCGTGCCGTCTCTCTGGCGGCACGGGATGAAGAGCCGCCACAGGGGCGGCGCTACGGGTCGAAGTCCGCAGCGATTCCCAGATTCTGTATGAGATGGCGAGGGCCCCGCTCAGGTCTTGGACGGGGCCCTCGC
>CBFGRG010000300.1:0-4818 GCA_965651105.1 uncultured bacterium
ATGACCGACAGCTTTTACCCCGAGCAGGGCACCTCGATCGTGACAATGCTGGAGGCGCTCGGCGCGGAGGTCGTCCATCCCGAGAACATCCACTGCTGCGGTCTTGTCAACCAGAACTCCGGCGATCTCGACCACGCCCGCGCGCTCGGGCGGCAGACGATCGCCTCGCTGGAGGCGACCGAGGCCGACTGGATCGTCTCCGGCAGCGCGAGCTGCGTCGCGATGATCCTGCAGGATTACCTGCACCAGTTCCGCGATGAGCCGGCGTGGCTGGAACGCGCCGAGCGACTCGCGGAGCGGGTAATGGACTTCACCTCCTTCCTCGTCAGGGTGGCGAAGGTTCCGGAGGGGGCGCTGGCCGATATCGACGGCAAGCGCCGCGAGATCACCTACCACGACTCCTGCCAGGGGTTGAACGCGCTGGGGCTCTCGGCCGAGCCACGCCACCTGATCGAGCGCGTGATGGGCGACACGATCGCCGAGCTGCCCGAAAACACGCTCTGCTGCGGTTTCGGCGGCACCTGGAGCGTCGAACACCCCGACGTGGCGAAGCGCCTGATGGACCGCAAGCTCACCAACGCCCAGTCGACCGGTTGTCGGACGGTCGTCACCGACAACCAGGGCTGCATCATGCACCTGCGGGGTGGCTCGGACGCCGGAGATCGCGGCCTGGAGGTGTGTCACATCGCCGAGCTGCTGGCCGCCCGCGTCCGCCAGCACCGCGACCTCGACGCGGCAGGACGAAAGCGCTCCTGATGCGCCACCTGCATTCGGCCCCGGCACAATCGCCCGGTCGACAACCCCGGGAAACCGGATAGAGTGACTGCAACATGGAAAGTCGGTTTTCGAACACTCGCAGGAGGTCATCACGAACCATGCCCATTTGCCGATTCCACACCGGCGATGCCGCCGACGCCCGCATCGGCCTGCTCGACGGCGATCAGGTCATTCCCTTCGCGGCGACCGACGGCGCCGCGTCGATCCAGGAGCTGCTGCGCCTGCCGAAGGCGGAGATGGACGCCGAGATCGCTCGGGTTCGCGCATCCGGCACGACGCCCATTCCCGCCCACGACGCGATCCTGCTCGCACCGATTGACGAGCAGGAAGTCTGGGCCTGCGGCGTCACCTACCTGCGATCGCGCGATGCCCGCATGGAGGAGTCGACCGAGGAGGATGTCTACGAGCGCGTCTACAACGCCGAGCGCCCCGAGCTCTTCTTCAAGGCCACGGCCTCCCGCGTGACCGGTCCGGGACAGCCCGTCGCGATCCGATCGGACTCGACGTGGGACGTGCCGGAGCCGGAGATCGCGCTGGTGGTCAACGCACACCGCGAGGTGGTCGGGTACACGGTCGGCAATGACATGTCGTCGCGGTCGATCGAGGGTGAGAACCCGCTTTACCTGCCGCAGGCGAAGATGTACGCCGCCTGCGCGGGGCTCGGGCCGGTCATCTCGCTGACCGACGAAATCGCCGATCCGAGCAACCTCGGCGTGAAACTGACGATCACGCGCGGCGGAGCGACGGCATTCGAGGGCGAGACCTCAACCAGCCAGATGGCGCGGTCGTTCGAAGACCTGGTTACCTACCTGCACCGGCACAACACCTTTCCGGCTGGCGCCTTCCTGATGACCGGCACCGGGATCGTCCCGCCGTCGGGTTTCACGCTGGAGGATGGCGACGTGGTCAGCATCACCATCGACGGCATCGGCACACTCCAACAGCCGGTGATGCGCCTGCCAGCCGATTCGTAATTCGCCCAGCATGCAGTGCAGGAATCGCTCGCAAGAGCGGAACTGATCGGCTCTCACGGACCTCTGGCAGTTGCCCGGTTACAGGGGCCCGGGCAATTGCCGCAGCTGCGCTTAGCAGACGACGTCTCTGCAAACGTCCCCCATTTTTGGCGATGCACGGTGGCGTTGTGTCATGGATGTGCCTTCGGGGCGGGGCACGGCGGGATATCTATCCAGATTCCGTATCACCACACGAGGAGCTGAGTCCATGACACACCGCCACCATGACGACTTCGCCGAGATCGAGCCGGAGTTCCGCGAGCGAATCGACCGGATGGTGTGGGCCTGTGTCGCAACGATCGACACCAGGGACCGCCCCAGCACCCGTCTGCTTCATCCGATCTGGGAGGGGCAAACCGGCTGGATCGGCACGCATCGCGACTCGAACAAACGACTCCATCTCGAACGAAACCCGCACGTCTCCCTCGCCTGGGTCTCTGATCCGGTCCACCCGGTCTACGTTGAGGCCACCGCAACCTGGGTCGACGACCAGGCGACGAAGCAGCACGTTTGGGACCTGTTTCTCAACACGCCCGAGCCGCTCGGATACGACCCGGCAGTCTCGTTCATCGCACCCGACCACGAGAACTTCGGCGTGTTGCGCATCGATCCGTGGAAGATCACGCTGGCGACGCTGGCCGGCGATCCCTGGCAGCGCATCTGGCGGGCCAACAACCAGTCGTAGTGCCGCCCCTGTGGCGGCTTCTCACCGACGACTGTCCTGATACCAGGTCGCGACTCCAACGGCGACGCCGATCGCGATCGCGAGAGCCAGGGTAGTCCCGTTCGGGGTCGAAACCACCAGCGCGATGAGCAGGATGACGCTCGCGACCAGGAGGCCGTAGAGACCGCCCTTCCAGCCCGAGCTCACCCGCCGACCTGCCGCCCGGTGATCACCTGCGCCACCAGCGCGCAGATCACGCCGATCGCCAGCGACGCCCAAAACGGTGTCCCCAGCACCCACAACACCGCCGTCACGGCGATCAGCGTCGCCAGGCCCATGATGATCATCGCGCTCGATCGCCGGTTCATGCCCATCCCTCGCCCCGAAGTGGTCGTATCATCTCGATAACTGGCTCAACGGTACACGACGGAAACGATTTCAGCATGGATACCACCGACCACTCGCTCACCCACTTCGACGACGATGGCAACGCGCGCATGGTCGATGTCGGCCAAAAGCCCGAAACCGAGCGCATCGCCATCGCCACCGGGCGCATCTCGATGGCGCCGGAGACCGCCGCGACGATCCGCGAGGGTCGTGCGAAGAAAGGCGATGTCCTCGGCGTGGCGCGCATCGCCGGCATCATGGCCGCCAAACGCACCGCCGAGGCGATTCCGCTTTGCCACAACATCCCGATCACGCGGGTGGATATCGGGCTCGCAGTCGACAACTCCGGCGTCGATATCGAAGCTCGCGTCGACACAAAGGGACAAACCGGCGTCGAGATGGAGGCGCTGCACGCAGTTGGCGTGACCGCGCTGACGATCTACGACATGGTCAAGGCGATCGACCGGGGCATGACGATCGAGCACATCCGGCTCGAGCACAAGGAAGGCGGGAGATCCGGTGTCTGGAACCGATCGGAATCCGGCGAGTGAGCCGGACTGGCTCGATCTCGTCGATCCGGCGACCGACCGTGTCGTCGGCCAGGTCACGCGCGACGGCAGGATCCGGTCGGACGATCCGGAGATCGCCCGGCGCGTACGCGACGCCTTCGAGCGCGACCTGATGACGCGGGGAGACGAGATTGCCGAGGAGCTCGGCGTCTGCTTCGCCGACATCGCCACGATCCACGCGGACGACGCAGCCCACCATGAGCTCGTCTTTCGCAATCTCGGGCTGCTCACGGGCCTGATCCCGGCGAAACCCGGGTCGTAGGCGTAGTCCTGTGCCGGCGCGTTCGGTGCCCGGCCACGCACTGGATGTGCGGACAACGCCGGTTCTTCCCGGCGCGTTGCCGGACGGCGGCGTACAATGGAACCGATCATTGACGAGTGACGCGGCGTGTCCGACCATGCCGGTGTCGGGTGTCGACCCGCGCCCGGCGTCCGGGTGGCGGGCACGGCGACGCAAGGGACACGAGCAACGAGTTGCGGGGGAGGATCAGGCGCGTATGGCCTCGGTTTCGTCAAAACATGAGCGGTCCGGATTCGGCATGATGTCGATCACCGGCAACGATCGGCTCGTTTGGTATTTCCTGCGAGTCTCGGGGCTGGCGCTTGTCGTCTTCGCGCTCGGGCACCTGTTCATCACCCACTACCTGAACGCTCCATCGGAGACCGACTTCGACTTCGTTGCCGCACGCTGGGCGAACCCGCTGTGGCGGACGTTCGACAGCATCCTGCTGATCGCCGCCCTCTGGCACGGTCTCGTCGGGTTCCGCTTCATCCTCACCGACTTCATCCCACGTGGCGGCCGCGCGCTGGCCTATGGCGCGCTCTGGCTGGTCGGGCTGATCTTCACGGTGCTGGGTCTCGTCAACATCTTCACCTTCAACGAGGAGATGGCCCGAGACAACTCCGGCCCGCTCGCCGGCGAGATGTGGATCGGGAACCTGCTCGGGTACTCGCTCTATGTGTTCGCGGCCGTGACGTACGTCGCTGCCGTCCTGCTGATCATCTGGGTTGTGCGCAACCTGCAAAACGGGGTGGTGCCGATCTACCACGGCGACGTGGGCCAGTACGCATGGGTCCTGCACCGCGCGACCGGCGCCGGCATCCTCTTTTTCCTGCTCATCCACATTCTCGACATCATGCTGATCACCCTCGGCCGCGATGTCTACGACCACACGGTCGAGTTTTACGCGCACCTGTTCATCATCCCGATGGAGATCATGCTGGTGGGCGCGGTGATCTACCACACGCTCAACGGGCTGCGGATCATCGCGATCAACTTCTCGAACCGCGGACCCAGCCGGGAAGCGAAGTGGTTCTGGGCAACGTTGATCCTGACCGTGGTGTTGACGATTCCGAGCATCATCGTGATCTTCGCCAACGAGCTGTAGGCCGGAGTTTCACACCGGTG
>CBFGRG010000301.1:0-4813 GCA_965651105.1 uncultured bacterium
TTGGCGAGGGCCTGCTGCAAACACTCCTCGGTGTGGTCGACACGCTCATGGTCGCCTCGCTCGGCGCGACCGCGCTTGCCGGCGTCGGCATCGCCAACGAGGTCATCTTCTTCATGATCTCGATCTTCAGCGCCGTCTCCGTCGGCGGCACGGTGCTCGTCTCCCATGCGATCGGCGCTCGCGACCCCGCCCGGGCCAATCGGCTGGCGCGGCAATCCGTCGTCTGGGGACTGATCATCGCGACCCCGCTGACGCTGCTCGGCATCGTCCTGGCGGAGCCGCTGATCGGCATTTTCGGCGCGGATCGGGAGGTCACCGCGGAGGGGACCACCTACCTCCGGATTACCAGTGCCGGCATGGTGGTGATGGTGCTGATCTTCGTGCTCGGCGCGGTCCTGAAGGGCGCCGGCGACAGCCGGACCCCGTTGTACGCCTCGTTCATCGCCAACATCGTCAATGGGATCGCCAGCTACGTGCTCATTTTCGGCGAGGCCGGCCTGCCCCGGCTGGAGGTCGCGGGCAGCGCGTGGGGGACGGTGATCGGCCGCGGCACCGGTGCGGCGATCCTGCTGTGGTTCCTGCTTTCGGGGCGGCGGCGCATCTCCCTGGCCGGGCGGCATGGTTGGCGACCGACCCGGAACGTCGCGGCAGAGCTTGCGCAAATCGGCGTGCCGACCGCGATCGAGCGGGTGGTGACCAACGTCGGCATCACAACCATGGTCCTGATCGTCGCGACGATCGGCACCGCGGCGCTGGCCGCGCAACAGGTGCTGTTCACGACGTTCGCCGTGGCGCTGCTGCCCGGCATCGGCTTCGCGACCGCCGCGACGGCACTGGTGGGCCAGAGCCTTGGCGCGCGGGATATCGCCGCCGCCCGGGAGGCCGCGCGCATCGCGATGCGCTGGGCGATGGCATCGATGCTCGTGGCGGCGGCCGTGTTCATCCTTCTCGCCCGCCCGATCATGAGCGCGTTCACGGACGATGCGGCAGTGATCGATCACGGCGACGGCGCGCTGATCGCAATGGGACTGACGCTCCCGGTGTGGGTCTTCCAATGGGTCTACGGCGGCGGCCTGCGCGCGCTTGGCGACGCCAGAACCCCGATGCTGACGAATATCGCGGCGACGTGGATTGGCGTGGCGCTCGCCTGGGTGGGCGTGACGTGGCTGGATGGCGGCCTGACGATGGTCTGGGCCGCGCAGGTCGTCACCTGCCCGATCATGCTGCTGACATTGCCGGTGTTCCGCCGCAAACTGGCTCGCCGCGAAGCCGAACTGGCGGTCGACCCGTAGGCTCGGCTCCCGATGCCCGACGGTGTCGAACACCAACGAGGTGGTTGTCCGATCGAGCCGGCACAAGGCCGGCCCCTGTGTACGGCATACCGCTACGGCGGTTGCGTGGCTTGATCCCGACCCTGCAGTTGTCGTGACGACCCGGAGGCTCTACCACCAGCCGTAGGGAATATTGCGATTTGGATCGAGGCGCGGGTGGCAGCCAGCGGCGAGCAACGCATCGATCCGGTCGATCGTCGCGATGATCTCCTGTTCGTCCAGCACGCCCGCGAAACGCTCCCGCAGCCCTGCCTCGTCCTCCCGCGCCCTGGCGAGGTCGCCCAGCAGCTCGACCGAGATCGGATCGCCGACGAACTGCCACAGCACCGTCCGCAGCTTCGGCACGACATTGAACGTCAGCCCGTGATCGATGCCCCAAATCCGGTCGTGGATATCGATCAGGCAATGCGTCAGCTTGCGGTCGGCGTTGTTGGCGACGAGGTCGAACAGCACCATCCGCTCCAGCTCCGGTCGTTTCTGGGACCAAAAGCGCATCGCCTCGCGACGGGGCATCTCGGCCGCAGGCTCGACGTAGAGCTGGAGACTACCGATACCGAAGGGGCCGTCCCGTATCACCGTCGGCGGCACGATATCCCAGCCCAGCAGGTCGGAGAGCAGCCACGAGGCGCGCTCGCGCAGGTACAACGTGTCGTCGGGGAAATCCCACAGCGAGCGCTCACCCTGTGCCGGCTTGTAGATACCAAACTGGACAACCTCATCGGTCTCCGGATCATGCAGGGCGACGGCAAAGGTGTAGTTGGACCCCCAGGGCACCAGGGTCTCGCCTGACATCTCGGCTCGCTCCAGCAGCGCGATCGCCTCGTCGGAGCCGATCGCGGCGGGGGCGCGGCGTGCCGATTCATCTTCGTCGTTGGCAAGCTGGAGATAGAGTTCAGGCATCGACGCTGTCCGGGCGAGAGCGATTGCTCAGGGCGGAAAAGTTCCCGCACAGCTAGTGTACCGTCCGTTCAGCCCGGCACGGTCGCGGGTTCGCCGAACTCCGGATACAATCGTCCAGACGTATCGAGACCGGGCGAGATGCCGGGCAGCTCGCGGGAGAAGGAGCAACACAGCGTGAAGATCATTCGCTATCAACAGGGTGGCGGCGAGGCCGCATTCGGGATTCTCGAGGACTCGACCGTCTACGCGGCGAGTGGGGACGTGTTCAGCGGCCTGACGAAGGGCGAGGCGGTCGGCAGCGTCGACGATGTCACCCTGCTCGCGCCGATCGAGCCGGGCAAGGTGGTCGCCATCGGGCTCAACTACATCAAGCACGTCACCGAGAACAACCCGGACCAGAAGGTACCGACCGAGCCGGTCGTCTTCATGAAGCCGCCCTCCGCGCTGATTGGTCCGGGGGAGCAGATCGAGCTCGCCTATCCGGAGAACAATATCGACTACGAAGCCGAGCTCTGCATCGTGATCGGCAAGACGACCCGCCGTGTGAAGCAGGACGACGCGCTCGACTACGTGCTCGGCTACACCTGCGGCAACGACGTTTCGGACCGCGTGCAGCAGTTCGCCGGCCAGCAGTGGATTCGCGGCAAGGGCCACGACACCTACCTGCCGCTCGGTCCCTGCATCGCGACCGACCTCGACCCGGGCAACCTCGACATCCAGTCGCGGCTCAACGGCGAGGTCCGGCAGAACGACAACACGAGCGGCCTGATCTTCAGCGTGCCCTTCCTGATCGAGTACCTCAGCGACGTGATGACGCTGAACCCGGGCGATGTCATCATGACCGGTACGCCGCACGGCGTCGGCGCGATGAAGGAAGGCGACACGATCGAAATCGAGATCGAAGGCATCGGCGTGCTCAGCAACCCGGTCGTCAATCGGGACTGATCCACCCCACGGCTGTATCACCACGCCCACCCCGGCCTCTGCTTGAGTGCCGGGGTGGTTTTGTGTGCGCGACCTGACGTCCGCATCATGCCCACCGCCCGCATTTGGCATAATGAGCCGATATCACGCGTCCGGAAAGGAGTTCCAGACGCCTCGTATGCGACGAACAAAGGCAACGCCACGATGAATCTCACCATTTTCGGAACCGGGTATGTCGGTCTGGTCACCGGCGCCTGTTTCGCCGAAAGCGGCAACAATGTTTGCTGCGTCGATGTCGACGCCGCCAAGATCGAGGGACTGCGCAACGGCATCGTGCCGATTTACGAGCCCGGTCTTGCCGAGCTGGTCGAGCAGAACTCGGCGGTCGGCCGGCTCACCTTCACCACCGACGCCGCGGAGGGGCTCGCCCACGGCCAGCTCATTTTCATCGCGGTCGGCACCCCGCCGCGCGAGGACGGCTCGACCGACCTGCGTTATGTCGAGACGGTCGCCCGCACGATCGGCCAGCATCTCGACCACGCCGCCATCATCGTCGACAAGTCCACCGTGCCGGTCGGTACCGCCGACCGCGTGCGCGAGATCATCGCCGAGGAGCTGGAAAAGCGCGGCGTCCACGTTCCGTTCGATGTCGTCAGCAACCCGGAGTTCCTGAAGGAAGGCGCGGCGATCGAGGACTTCCTGCGTCCCGACCGCATCGTGATCGGCGCGGAGCGACCCGAATCGATCGAGATCATGTCGCAGCTCTACTCGCCGTTCAACCGCAACCACAACCGCATCATCGTGATGGACACGCGCTCGGCTGAGCTGACCAAGTACGCCGCCAACGCGATGCTGGCAACCAAGATCTCCTTCATGAACGAGATCGCGAACATCGCCGAACGCGTCGGCGCGAATATCGAGAGCATCCGCATCGGCATCGGCTCGGACTCTCGCATCGGCTACAACTTCATCTACGCGGGCATCGGGTACGGTGGCTCCTGCTTCCCCAAGGACATCCGGGCGCTGGAGCATACCGCCGCCGGGGTCGGCTACGAGGCGAAGCTGATCGGCGCGGTCGAGCGCGTCAACCAGCGCCAGAAGTCGGTGCTGCTCGACAAGGTCCTCGACCACTTCGACGGCGATGTCGCCGGCAAGACATTCGCGTTGTGGGGGCTGTCATTCAAGCCGAAGACGGACGACATGCGCGAAGCGCCGAGCCGGGTGATCATCGACGGACTGCGTGAGCGAGGCGCGCGCATCCAGGCGTACGACCCGGAAGCGATGACCAGCGCCGAACGGCTCTATCCCGAAAGCGATTCGTTCCAGCTCGCCGCCAGCCGCGACGAAGCGCTGCTGAACGCGGACGCGCTGATCATCGCGACCGAGTGGCGGCAATTCCGCAGCCCGGATTGGGAGAAGCTCCGGGAGCGGCTCAACGTGCCGGTGATCTTCGATGGCCGGAACATCTTTGACCCGGCACGCGTCGCCCGCGAGGGGTTCGACTACTACGGCATCGGCCTGCAATCGGTCACTGCAGGCGATGGCGCTGACAGCGAGGAAATCGACATCGCCCGCATCATGTCGCCTTCCGCGGACTGACCTTCACGCACAAATCAACCTGCGAGCACGCGTTCATCGAACGAGCCACCGGCCTCTGG
>CBFGRG010000302.1:0-4807 GCA_965651105.1 uncultured bacterium
CGCTGGCCGCCTGTGCCTGCTCACGGCCACCAACGACGAGCTGGTTCTCGTCGGTCTTGAGCTGCAGCACGAAATAGGGCTTCGGGGCAGCGATGCCGATGCCACGCCGCTGGCCAACCGTGTGGTTGACCAGTCCGCGATGCTGCCCCAGCACCGTGCCATCTTCGGTGACGATCTCGCCGGGACGGGTGACGTCGGGCCGGCGGGCACTGACGAAATCGGCGTAGGAGCGGTTACCGACGAAGCAAATCTCCTGGCTCTCGGCCTTGTCGGCCACCGGCAACCCGAACCCGCGCGCAAGCTGGCGCGTCTCCGGCTTGGTCAAGCCGCCCAGCGGGAACTGGATGTAGCCGAGCTGATCCTGGGTCATCGTGTAGAGCACGTAGCTCTGGTCCTTGCGGGTATCAACGGCGCGGAAGAGCCGGTGCGGCACGCCCTGCTCCGGATCGCCGTGCACGACGCGGGCGTAGTGCCCGGTCGCGAGCGTATCGGCACCAAGTTGCCGCGCTCGCTGCACGAGGTGCCGGAACTTGACATGCCGGTTGCATTCCAGGCAGGGATTCGGCGTGCGCCCCTCGGCGTACTCATTCACGAAGCGATCGATCACCTCCTCGCCGAACTCAACCTCCATGTTGATCGCGTAAAAGGGCACGCCGATCGTCGCGCAGGTTGCACGGGCATCCTCCATCGCCGGGATACCACAGCATGGGTTGGCACGGTGATCCTCGTCGTCCGGCGAGAAGAGACGCAGGTTCATGCCGACCACGCGGTAGCCCCGCTCGCGCATGATGAGGGCGGTGACGGCACTGTCGACGCCGCCGCTCATGGCGACGACAGCGAGCTTGCCGGCACCGTCTCGCGGGCCGATCTTCTCTTCGGTGAGCAAATGCTCGAGGTCGATGTCGGGGTCCGGCGTGAGGGTCTCGGGCTGCCGGAGGGCGCAGGAACTCATGAAAATTGCTGCCTGTTCCGATCGTCCGAATCGCGAGTCGTGGGACGGAAAAACGATCGAAAAGTCGGGCCAAATCGCCGTCATTGAGTTTATCACGGCGGTTCACAGGGTCCGAGCCGACAACCACCATCCGTGGACCCTGATTTTGCTAGCTCACTCGTACCCACATCGCGATCGCGCGGAGTGGACGCTACCCCAAAGGGGAGGCAGTCCAGGCAGTGCTTGGTTCTAGGACTCCTGTGGTACACTCGTGCTGCGAGTGTACGTACACTATGGCTGGCAGCGAGGGCGTAGAGTATATGGCAGTTGCGGCAACCGACCGATATCATCACCGCCTCTCCGGCGCCAGGGGACAGCAGGTGACCGAACCGACAGGCATCGACGACAGCATCGCGGCGGCCCAGCTCTGGCAGGCTGTGCTCGCCGAGTTGCGCTCGCAGCTCAATCGCACCGCCTACGACAACTACTTTGCCCAGACCACCTTGCAGGCCGTCGACGACGAGCAGGCCACCGTCAGCGCACCCAATGCGTTCACTGCCACGACCCTGCAATCACGCTACGCCAGCCCGGTCGAGCGCGCCATTCACGGCATCACCGGGCAGCGCCTGCGGGTCGAGTTCGTCGTCCGCCCCGGCGCCGCCGCCGACCGGCTGCCCCGGCCGCCCCGCCCATCCCGACGCCGGCCGCAGCGGGAGGAGGCTTCGCCCCAGCCCGAACACCCTGCCCTTGGCAACCGGCAGCTGGAGCTCGACCGATCAGGACCGCCAGGGCTCAACCCTCGCCTCACCTACGACACCTACGTCGTCGGCTCGTCCAACCGTTTCGCCCACGCCGCTTCGCTCGCCGTTGCCGACCAGCCCGGCGGGAAATTCAACCCGTTCTTCGTCTACGGCGGCGTCGGTCTCGGCAAGACCCACCTGCTCCACGCCATCGGCCACCGGGCGCTCGAGGTCAACCCGGACCTCACGGTCGTCTATGTCTCGTCGGAGACCTTCACCAACGACCTGATCAACGCCATCCGGGCGCAAAAGATGGAGGACTTCCGGGCGCGGTACCGGACGATCGACATCCTCATGATCGACGATATCCAGTTCATCGCGGGCAAGGAAAGCACGCAGGAGGAGTTCTTCCACACCTTCAACGCGCTCTACCAGAGCGGCAAGCAGGTGGTCATCACCAGCGACCGCCCGCCGAAGTCGATCGCCGCACTGGAGGACCGTCTCCGCTCGCGCTTCGAGGGCGGGTTGATTGCCGACGTGCAGCTTCCCGACTACGAGATGCGGACGGCGATCCTGCGAACGAAGGCCGACGAGCTCGGCGTCGAGCTGCCTCCCGAAGTGATCGAGTACGTCGCCCACCGCGATCAGACAAACATCCGCGAGCTGGAAGGCGCGCTCAACAAGATCCTGATGATGGCGCAGCTCTACAATCGCCGCCTCGACGTCCCCCTGGCGATGGAAGCGCTCACCGACGCCTCGTTCACGCAGCGCCGCACCGCCACGACCGCCACCGACGTCCTCAACGCGGTCAGCGCCGAGTTCGGCATCAGCGAGAAGGACCTGCTCGGACGCCAGCGCAAGCGCGAGATCGTTCGCCCGCGCCACGTCGCGATGTACCTGCTGCGCGAGCAGACGGAAAGCTCGCTGGTCGAGATCGGTCGAACGATGGGCGGCCGAGACCACACCACGGTCCTGCACGGCATCGAGCGCATTGAAACCGAAATGGAGACGGACTCGCAGCTGCGCAGCAGAATCATCGCCATCCAGGAAGCGCTGCTCACCGGCAAGGACTGAGGCCGCCGGACGATTGACGCGGGAGGACCCATGCAACGCATCGCCTTTCGCCTCCGCGTGCGGGAGGACAGGCTCGACGAGTACAAGGCCCATCATCGGGAGGTCTGGCCGGAGCTGCTTGCCGACATGCGCGCGGCGGGCTATCGCAACTACAGCATCTTCGCCGACGGCCCCGACCTGTTCGGATATCTCGAATGCGATGACTGGGATGCCGCACAACGCGCCCTCGCCGGCAGCGAGGCGAACCGCCGCTGGCAGGAATTCATGCGGGACTATCTCGACACGCCGGTCGACCCCGACGACGCCGGCTCGATGCGAATGCTCGAGTCCGTATTTTTCATGGAATGACCCGCCCACGGCACGACTCGTGCTTGGGAACCCTCGCTCGCGCAGCGAAGACTAATGGACGATATGTCGATGCGATAAACACGGCAGGCAAGGGAGGTTCGTGCCGGGCGCCGGAGAATGCTCACAACCTCCTGCAAACCTGCCCGGCCGATTCGCGCAAGACGCATCACCGACGCGCGGGGCACTGGCCAACTCGCGATATACTTCGCGGGGCTGACCAGCGGCTGTCCAGTCGCAAACCCCGGCCTCTCCGAAACTCCGCACTGGCCGACATCCCCGTCCGTGCGGACTCCCGCAGGTTTTCTCGCCTCGGCATCCAGAGCTGAAGCGACGCGAACCGAAGAGCATCGATCGCGCCGAGCGGTCCTCGGCAATGGTTCACGCCGAGATGGAAACAGGCTCGGCCCGACGCCTGACACGACTGGAGCAAACACGAGCATGAGTGAAGACGTGGATCCGCAGACGCCAGCCCCTCGCGAAGGTCACCACTTCCGCGACGAGGACACCGAACAGGTCCATCGCCACGCCGAGGAGGCTCACGAGCGATCGGGTGGTGAGCTGGTGACGGCGTTCATCGAAATCCCCCGCGGAAGCCGCAACAAGTACGAGTACGACGAAGATGCGGGCGTCTGGAAGCTCGACCGCGTGCTCTACTCGTCGGTTCACTACCCGACCGACTATGGCTGGATCCCGGACACGCTCGCCGAGGACGGCGACCATCTCGACATTCTCGTGCTCGTCCAGGAGCCGACCTTTCCGGGGTGTCTCATCGAGGCTCGTCCGCTCGGCGGGCTCGACATGTCCGACGAAGCCGGGCGCGACTTCAAGGTCCTCGCCGTGCCTGAATACGATCCGCGATTCTCGCACTATCAATCGCTCGAGCAGGTCGGACCGCACTGGCTGCGCGAGATCGAGACCTTCTTCCAGACCTACAAGCTCCTGGAGGACAAGGAGACCGAGGTACTGGGATGGCACGGCCGCGACGTCGCGTTCCAGGAGCTCCGGGAGTGCCGTGAGCGCTACCGCAAGGCCCACGGCAACTGATCGTCTGCCTTGACGTCAGTGCTATACTTCCAGTATGAAAGTATTGGATCATTCCGCGCCGTTCGGCGCACCTGGAGGGGCACATGATGAGCACGACAAGCAGGCTCGCGGGCTATCGGGAACGGCGAGACGAGTTCTTCCGTTCCCACGAGAACTCGCCGCTCACTGAAGAGCAGCGCGAGCATTTCAGTGGCCTGCGGTACTTCCCTGAGAATCCCGATCTCAGCTACACGCTGGAGATCGATGACAGCGGACCGGGCGTGGGCGAGTCGATCACGGTCGGCACGCTCAGTGGCGAAGCCAAGGAATACATCCGTGCTGGACGCATCCACTTCGAAGCCGATGGTCAGCCGGTGACGCTGACTGTCTTCAAGGACAAGGAGCGGGGGCGCTACTTCCTGCCGTTCCGAGACGGCACGTCCGGCACCGAATGCTACGCAGTCGGTCGTTACCTCGATCCGAAAGCGCGGCCGGACGGGTCGCTGGTGGTTGATTTCAACCTCGCCTACAACCCGTACTGCGCCTACAACACCGGTTGGACCTGCCCGATCCCACCGTTCGAGAACATCACGAAGGTGCCGATCCGCGCCGGCGAGATGGACCCGGGCCTCGTCTCTCACGAGTAGAGGCGCAAAACTCCACGCCTACAGAAATCGCCCCGGACGAAATC
>CBFGRG010000303.1:0-4807 GCA_965651105.1 uncultured bacterium
TGATCGTTGCGCCAATCGTTTCGATGATCTTCCCCTTCGCCTTCGTGATTGCCGTCCTGGTGTCGATCCTGCCCTGGGCAGGATCAATTGTTGGCTGGCTGCCGGGCATTATGGCGGTTGCGATCCTCGCGGTCGTCGAGCGCATCGGTAACGAGGCCGCCATGCTGCGACTCGGGTTTGCGACGATGTTTTCCATCGTGTTGCTCGCGACGATCTCTGCGGCGGCCATCTGGATGATGAGTGGCGAGACCCGTCGTTGGCTGGGGCGTATGGCGTGGCGCTTTCCCGCTGCCGAGCGTCGTGCGGGTGCGGCGGCCCTTGGAGCTGGACTCGGAGTCTGGCTGGCAGTCGTGCTTCGAGCGATGTTTGGGTAGCTTGAGAGCATTCGCGCCCGGTTGGCGCGGAATGTTGATTGACAGCGACCGGGACAGGCCGTATCTTTGGTTGCGCCGCGCCCCCATAGTCTAGCGGCCCAGGACGTCACCCTTTCAAGGTGAAGATCGCGGGTTCGAATCCCGCTGGGGGTACTGCGAAGGCGACGGTCCATACGGGCTGTCGCCTTTTGTCTGATGATGGGGGTGGTCATGCGTGCAGACGAGGTCATTGCCCTGCTCGGGCTCGAGCCGCTGCCAGGCGAGGGCGGCTGGTTTCGCCAAACGTGGATTGCGCCGGGGTCCGAGCCCGGGGCGACTCCCGTGGGAACGGCGATTTACTATCTCGTCACCCCCGACTCCTGGTCGGCGCTGCACCGATTGCAGGACGATGAGGTGTTCCACTTCTACCTCGGTGATCCCTGCACCATGCTGATGGTCTCGCCGGATGGCGAGCTTCGGGAGATTCGGCTTGGCTCCGACATCGGTGCCGGCGAGTACGTCCAGCATGTGGTTCCGGCCGGCTGGTGGCAGGGTACGCAACTTGCGCCCGGTGGGGAGTGGGCATTGCTGGGCACGACGATGGCACCGGGGTACCATCCCGAGCGCTTTCAACTTGCCACGCCAGCCGCGCTCGAAGCATTCGATACCTCGGTCCGGGAGCGGCTCGAGGCATTCCTCCCGTAGACTTCCGGAGATGCTATTGCCCGGATCGGAAAGGACACCACCATGGACGTGATTTTGCCAGTTGCCGGATTCGGTACCCGGTTGCGCCCGCATACCTGGAGCAAGCCCAAGCCGCTCGTGCCTGTCGCCGGCAAGCCGATGCTTGAGCATGTGCTCGACCGGGTGATGGTGGCCAATCCGGACAAGCTGGTATTCATCACCGGCTACCTCGGCGAGCAGATCGAAGAATGGGCGCGGGCGACCTACGACGTCGAGCTTGCCTTCGTCGAGCAGCCCGAAATGCTGGGTCAGACCGATGCGATCCTTCGCACGCGGGAGATTGTGAACGATGACGCGCTGATCCTGTTCCCCGACATGCTGTTCGAAACCGACTTCACCGGCCTGCGGGATGCCGGAGTGGATGGCATCGCCTTCACCAAGGAGGTCGAGGATCCGAGCGCCTACGGGATCGCGGTGTTGAACGACGAGGGGCATGTCACCCAGCTGATCGAGAAGCCTTCCGATCCGGTCTCGCACCTCGCGGTGATCGGCATCTACTACATCCGGCACGCGGCGGATCTCTTCGATGCGATGGATCGACAGATCGAGCAGGGGAAGATGCTCAAGGGTGAGTACTTCCTCGCGGACGCAATCCAGATCATGCTGGATGACGGCAAGACGTTCGTGACGCGCGATGTGCCGGTTTGGGAAGACTGCGGCAACCCCGACGCGCTGCTGCATACGAACCGGTACCTGCTCGACAATGGAAGCGCGACCGATGTCAAGGTGACGGACGGCGCGGTGATCCAGCCGTCCTACGTTCACCCGGAGGCAGACATCTCCGGGTCGGTTGTCGGCCCGTATGCAAGTGTCGGCGCTGGTGCGAGCCTGCGAGGTTGTGTCGTATCGGACAGCATCGTCTCCGAAGGCGCGACGGTGGAGGGCGTGGTGATCGACCATTCTGTGGTCGGAGCCAAGGCTGAGGTGACCGGCTCGGCTCGCCAGATCGATATCGGCGACAACTCGAAGGTGCGCGTGTGAGCGGCTACAGCGAATCGGTGAATGCATCTACCCATCATCCCGAGCGCGTCTGGTACGAGCTGGCGATCGACGTCCATGCCGAGGCAGTCGAGCCGGTCTCGGAGCTGCTCGGGCGCTACGGGTTCAACCACGGCGTTGCGATCGACGAGCCCTACGTGCAGGATGGCGACGGCGACAATCTGGAGATCGACCTCGAAAAACCGTTCACCATCCGGACCTGGGTGGCCGACAGCGATTTCGATCCCGCCATGGCCGAGGACATTCGCTCGGCCCTGTGGCACCTCGGTCGGATGCGACCGGTTTCCGATCTCCGCGTGACCACGCTGGCCGAGGAGGACTGGGCGAATGCGTGGAAGGAACACTTCCGCACCCATCGGATCGGCAATCGTGTTGTGATCCGGCCGCCATGGCTCGAATACGAGCCGCAGGGGGACGAGGTCGTCGTTGAGCTCGATCCCGGCATGGCATTTGGCACCGGACTGCACCCTTCCACCCAACTGACCATGCTCGGCGTCGAGGAGACGGTCGGGAAGGGGGATGTCATCCTCGATGTCGGCACCGGGTCGGGCATTCTCGCCATTGCGGCGTTGAAGCTGGGCGCGAGCCACGTCGATGCCGTCGATGTCGAGACAGTGGCCATTCGGGCGACTGAAGAAAACGCAGCTCGAAATGGTGTCGCTGACCGGATCGATGTTCGCTTGGGCTCTGTCGGACCGGACGAGCCGTTTCAGGGGCAATACGACGTTGTGTTCGCGAACATCATCGCGCGCATCCTGATCGAATTGGCAGAGCCGATTG
Organism: uncultured bacterium; assembly: GCA_965651105.1. GTDB lineage: Bacteria > Chloroflexota > Chloroflexia > Thermomicrobiales > UBA6265 > JACCVC01. The sequence goes on from CBFGRG010000303.1 coordinate 2,877, forward strand.
TCGCGGCGACGAAGCCGGGATCCCCGATGGTGCTTGCGGGCATCATCCAGGAGCGCGAGCAGGATGTCGTCGACACCTTCGCGGCCCTCGGAGCGTCGGTCGAGAATCGCCGCCAGCACGACGACTGGGTTTCGCTGGTGCTCCGGCGCCACCTGTAGCGCCAACGTTTGGCAGGTGCCGGCCAGGGTTCGGCACAGAACGCCCGGTGTGATAGTGTTATGTCGTTGACCGGCAGCTGATTGGTTGCCGGTGTATCGCGTGCCCGCCGCGTCCCCGTCCATCAAACGATCGCGACCCGCAAGGAAGCCCCATGCCCGTAGTCAGCCCGCTTTCGAAACGACGTGTCGATCTCGTACCCAACCTGCCCGGAATGGTCGAAGCCGTCGCGCCGGCATCGCTGGCGATGGAGCTGGGCATCGAGGAAGGCGACCAGATCGTCGGTATCAACGGCAAGCCGCTGCTCGATGCCATAGATTTCCAGTTCCAGGCGCAGGCAACCGAGGTCACGATCGATGTCGACCGGCACGGCTCGTTGCTTCGTTACGAGCTGGAGCTTGAAGGCGACGAGTACTGGGGTATCACCTTCGCCGATCCGACATTCGACGGCGTGCGCGTCTGCGAGAACTCCTGCCCATTCTGCTTCATCAAGCAGATCCCCAAGGGCATGCGGCGCTCCTTATACGTGATGGACGACGATTTCCGGTATTCGATGCTGTACGGCTCGTTCGTCACGTTGACCAACCTCTCCGAGGAAGACTGGCAGCGGATCGAAGAGCAGCGAATCAGCCCCATGCACGTGTCGGTTCACGCGACCAACCCTGACCTGCGTGTGGCGCTGGTCGGCAACCCGAATGCCGGGAAGATTCTCGACGATCTGGGGCGGCTCGAAGCGGCCGGGCTCGATTTCCATGCCCAGCTCGTGCTGGTGCCGGGCATCAACGACGGCGCGGAGATGGATCGCAGCCTCGAGGACCTCTCACAGTTCTCGCGGCTTCGTTCAATCGCCGGGGTGCCGGTTGGGCTCAGCCATCACGGACAGATGCGGCAAAGCAAGCAGATGCGGCTGTCGCGCACCTGCATGCGCAAGCTGCCGAACTCGAAGATCGAGCGCATCTGGGTCCGCCGCTATGAAGCCGACGAGGCGCGCGCGGTCATTCGCCAGGCCGAGCGATGGCAGGAGCACTTCCTGAGTGAGCGCGGCGACACGTTCTTCCACCTGGGCGATGAGTTCTACCTGATGGTCGGTGAGGAGGTTCCCGATACCGACCATTACGATGGCTTCCCACAGGTCGAGGACGGAATCGGTATCACGCGATTCTTCCTCGAAGCGCTCGATCAGTACCTGCGCCGCGCACGGCCGGGGGTGCTCGATCGCGAGCAGGGGGTCGTCGCCTGCGGGACGTTGATCGGTCCGACCATGGCCGGCGCGGTTGAGCGTTTCAACGCGCATACCGGTGCGGAGCTGGCGGTGCGTCCGATCGACAACAATTACATCAGCACGGAGATCAACGTTTCTGGTTTGCTTACCGGCACCGACCTGATCGATCAGCTCAAGGACATACCGGGCGACGGACCAGTGTTCGTGACGAAGAAGATGGTCTCCGACCGCAACGGACTGTTGCTGGATGATTCGCGACTCGAGGATGTCGCCTCGGCGCTTCGCCGTCCGGTGATTCCCTGCGAGTCGATGAGCGACGTCGCGCGCTATATGCGTCGAAACCGGCGGGCAGTACCGAAGGTGGCCTGACACCGATAACCGACGCGACACACGGGTCACGACCATGCCATGGTCGTGACCCGTGTTGTTGTGCGCTGCTCCTACTAGAGTATGGCGTGTCCGTATATCCCTCTAGCGACGGCGGAAACGGCCAAGAATGAACGCGGCGACAGCTGTGCCGCCAGCGATCACCACGTCGCCGAGGGGGTAGTAG
>CBFGRG010000304.1:0-4792 GCA_965651105.1 uncultured bacterium
TACGCCGGTTCGATTCCGACCCAGGCCTCCATTAGAAACAGACACTTAGCCCGCTTCTGCGGGCTTTTTGTTGCGCCGAATCCGGCAATTCCAGACCATGAATCCGGCGATGGCCACACGGTTTTGGGTGGCATGCCACCCGTCAATCCGACGTTTGGCCGTGTACGCGAATCGGTTGGGGGCGAACAAGCGCAAGCGTGGCGATAAATGGCACTTCCGCGTACGCCGGTTTGATTCCGACCCAAACCTCCCTGGCCGAGATCAGCGATATCACCGGGTATGCGGTGGCGTTGAACGCTTCGGTAAAGAGAACGCAGTGCGCAAAGCGGTCGACGGCCTTGCTGATCGCCGCCGAGCCACGATGAACCAACCTACCAGTCCAAGAAGGAGCACTGCTCCGACGCCAACCAAGGTGTCGACGTCGGTGAAGGGGCGATGGATCGCAGTGAGCCGATTCGGCGGCGCGAAGACCCGGGCGGCTGTGGCCTGCAGTTCGGCTGCATCAACATGCTTCATGCGTTCAGCGAAGTCAGCGGGCGGATGGTCGCTTGTAGGGGTGAGCTGGGAAAGCAGCTCAAAACCGAGGCTGACCGACGACTCCAGTCGCAGCGTCCGTCTTCCGGCCAGAGCGGACTTGGCGCGCTCCAGTGCGTCCGCATCGATGCGGCCCGTCGCGACATTCTTGATCTCCTCGTCGATCCGCTCAGCGATTTGATCGACGAGATCGCGTCGGGACTCGGTCCTCACCCAAAGCACGCCGGCGTCCTCAAAGAACCGCGGCGATACGCTGACTGCGTAGACCAGACTATCGTTCACGCGCAGCTGCTCGAAAAGGGTCTCCGAGAGGTAGGAGGCGAGGACGGTCAGGGGGATAACCTCCTCGCTTGCCCCGCCCTTCGTCCTTGCTCCCAACCACAGAGTCCCGCGCGAGGTATGCTCGAGGCCGCGCTGCACGAAGTGAACCGGCCCGGACATGGGCTGCGGTGGCTTCGCGCGGGTTATGCCTCGGCCGTTACCTTTCCAGCCTCCGAAATGCTCCGCGACAAGGGAGCTCACGGATTCCTCGGCATCGCCCACCACCATCAGGACGGCATTTCCGGGGTGGTAGTGGGTGCGGTAGAAGTCGACAATATCCTGGTGCGTGAGGGCGGCCAGCGTGTGCTCGCGACCGATCGGCAACTGGTCTAGACCAGAGCCCGGAAACAGAGCGGCAAACGCCTGCGCGAGATCGAGGTTGCCGAATCCTGCCGCCCTCGCCCATTGAAGAACGCGTCCTGGCTCGCCACCCATCTCGCGGAGCACCACATCGCGCACGCGATCAATGTGCTCGGGCGCCAAGGTCGGGTGCAGGGTCACCTCGGCCAGCCATGCCATGGCAGACCGAAGGTGATCCCGGCTGGTGGCGATGTAGTACGTCGTTCGGTCCTGCGTGGTGATACCGTTGGTGTTGGCACCGAGCCGACCTGCCTCGCGCCTGACCTCGGACTCGCTCCACCGCTCGGTCCCGGCAAGGACCATGTGCTCGACGAGATGGGCGATCCCAGCCTGGCCAGGGTCTTCGTGTCGTGAACCGACGTTGACCATGAGGAACAGTGCGACCGATGCGCCCGGCCGCTGGAGATGCCATACGGACAGGCCATTCTCGAGTCGGCCGTGCGAGAGAGGCAGGCCCTCGAACTGCGACGCCGACCCCCGGCTTGCCAGGAACAGGGCGCCGACTGCAAGCAGGGCGCACAGCAGCTTGCCGGGTCGCCACCCAGCGGATGTCGCTGGTCCAAAGTCCGCGTCGTGGAACCTCACACTTCTGGTCATGTTCGACTGGATTACGGCCCTGCGCCTGGGGGTACCGCCGAGGCGCAAGGGCCCTGAAGTAGTTTGAGGACTCAGCCGGGTCCAAGTCACGGCAGCACCTTTGCACAATTCTCGAGCGATACGCTGTGTTTGGCGCGGAGCTTGGCTTGAACCGTTTCGGAGTTGACGCTTTGCAAGACTGCCTTGTCGCGAGTTGAATGTGAATACGCCAAGCGTTCACCGACAATGAAAAGGAGGAATTGGAGCGCATTTGCAGGGCTCAATGGTGCTCGGTGCCGTCGGTTCAGCTCGGATGGGTCGGCAAGGTGAGATGGGCAGAGCGGCTGACGGCCTGCCGTCCACGGGTTCATATCCGCGGCCGGAACGTCGAGAATGCGGCCCGTTCATTGCGGCGTCCTGATGCGCGGGTGCCGCATGCCGCCGGAGACCGACATGCACTGCTTCATCCACCACATCGCCGCCGCCGTGCTTCTCACGTGCCTTGTTGCAGGGCAGGCGCGGGCACAATGCAACCCACCGCCCGACGAGGCCCGCTGGCTGCTCAAGGTCGAGCACATCTCGACCTATCCCGCCGGCGCCGAGTGGGACACCCGCATCACCGTCTACGAGGACGGCTGCCTGGTCATGGACGCGCCGAAGGCGCTGCGCGAGGGGGGCGGGCGGACCGAGCGAGTGGTGCCGACAGTGCACCTCGACGGGCTCAAGGCGCAGATCGCCGGCGAGCGGATGCAAGAGATCAGCGCCGAGCTGCTACTGGGCGAGATGAAGCGTGCAGGCCACGCTGACCTCGGCGTGCTGGGCGCCGACAGCGTGACCGATGCGCCGTATACGGTGGTCAGCTTCCGTGATCCGGGGAGCGAGAAGGCAAGCCGTGCGGTCGAGATCTACGCCCTGGACCAGCTCACCCTGCCGAAGTCGCTGGACCGGCTGGCCAAGGTGCAGGACCTGGTGCGCACTGTGGACCGGCTGGCGCGGGCTGCCGCGCTGTCGCGGCCGGAGCAGTCTGCCAACCGTGCCTCCCGCACTCAGGAGCGTTGAGGATGATGCGTACGATGCTCGGCAAGCTGGCCACCTCCGTTGCGGTCGCCGCGGCGATCGCCGCATCTTCAGCGGACGCCGGCGTGTATCTCGGCCAGTCGTCCCGCCCCATCCACCCCGGCTTTGCCTATCAGGGGATCGGTGGACGCGTGGACATCCCGCTCTGCCCGACGCCGGAGATGCACATCGCCACACGCAATGTGGCGGCGAAGTTCAATCGGCGCGCCAACGGACTCGGCAACATCGCTCGCCCGGGAGCCCCCGAGTTCCCGCCCAGCGGAGCTTTCGGCGTCGAGGATGTACTGATGCATGAGGTGGGCCATGCAATCGGCCTGGACCCCCCCTCCGCTGAGCTCGTGGTCCTCGGTGGCCCTGCCCAGCACCTGGGCATTGCCCCGGCCAACCCCGGCCTCAACGGCACACTGGACGCGGCGCCCGGTCCTGATGGGATCTACGGAACGGAAGACGATGTGCGCGGCGATGATGTCAACCGCACACCTTTTCCGCTGGGCGGCGACAACTCTCCGTTCGAGGTTCCGTCCATCGTCGATGACCTCTCGATGACCACGGATCTGAGTCGCCGCACGCGCCCCGGCACGTGGCCGTGGGTTCCGTGGGTGCAGGTCTCCCGCCACCTCGGGCTTCCCGATACCCAGTCGGTGATGATGACCTACGTGAACGAGGTGATCACCAAGCCAAGCCCCGATGAGCTGACGCTACTGAAGTGGTCGGAGGCCGGGGCGGACGGAATCGCGTCCACAGAGGACGACTACGCATTCTTTCTCTACGTGATCCATCCTGATGATCCGCGTCCTCCAAACTGCATCAGCGTCTCCAAAGGTCACATCAACATCTCTGCGCTGGGGATGACGAAGTTCAACAGATCGTTCATGGGCAACGCAGTCGACGAATGCTTCGGAAGCGCTCTGTGCGTGGTGTCATCATCGCTGGTCCTCAACGACCGCTACACCTGGCACTTCCCCAGCGCCGACACATCGAATGGCGAAGCGGATTACGTTCCGCTGGAGCAGTCGGATGTGGTGTTCACCAGCGTGGACCAGGTGGAGGTGAACCTTGGTATCCGCGAGACGGTGCCGGTGCAGGTCAGCCGAGAGGGTGGGCAGGCATTCCCCCCTGGTACGCGCATGACGGTCACCTGGACCAATGGCGGGGTTTCCGAGATGCGCGTGAACGGCGAGCAGGTGTCGACCAGCAACATTGACCTGTCCGGGCTGACCGTGCTGGATGCTGAGCTACGGATTGACGGTGATGGGACGCCGTCTTCGGGCGCTGTGTTCCTCAACGTGTTCATCCCGAATCGAGACGTTGCACGTGGGCGAATCACGCTGGTCGATCTGGCCGAAACGATTGTGATGGAGTTCGTACCGGCGAGGGTGCAGCTGCCCACAGAGGGCGTACCTGAAGATCCGCCTGGTCTCACCAGAGAGGTGGAACTGGTGCTCCAAACTTCGCAGACCAAGACACCCATTGTGGGTGCGCCTGTCGGTTATGCCGTGGACCCGGAAAGCTGCTCGTTCGCGCCCGAGAACAATCTGGGTGCCGTCGGCCCCATCGTGGTTGACGACGTGACGAACGATCAAGGGCGAGCAGCCGCTGAGATCCGCTACCAACGTTATGTGGGCGCAACCAACCTGACGCACGAAAGCCATTGCACTCTGGCCTATCTGATGGAGGATGGTGTGACGTATCTGCGAACCGATGTCACCATCACCACCGACCAAGTGCTCGGCAGCCTGACGCTGGATCGTTCGAGCGCCACGCTGCGCTCCGTGGCTGACGGGTATCGGGAGAGCTTCACGCTCGACACCCTGGACCAGCTCGGTGTTCCGATGGCCGAGGGCTTCGAGTTGGAAGCCAGCTGCTCGTTGCCTGCGGCCAACGAGGCGCGCTTTGCGCCGGTGGGCGTGCCGACGGTCGACAA
>CBFGRG010000305.1:0-4787 GCA_965651105.1 uncultured bacterium
TTGCCCGCGCACCGACCTCACGCAAGAGACACGGTTCGCAGCGGGCAATGTCGCCCTTTCGCCGGATCCCTCGACCAGGCAAAAAGGCGACAGCGCTGGTCCTCGTCGTGCCGCCTTTGTGACGTCCGTTCATCCTGGGCCGCCACAGGGGCGGCACTACGGCGACTTGTCCGGATTCGGTATCACATGGCGAAAGGGTGCGTCGTGACCGCCACCACATCAGCCCTCGTCGGACGGTCAGGTGACCTTTGTCAGCAGCTTGATGCCGGAGCGATCGGCGAGGAGGGACGGTCCCCCAGCCGATCCAGCATCGTCACCGGCTCACCCAGCAACCGTTCCGCGATCGGCCCGACCACCGCCGGATCGCCGCTCGTCGCAAGTCGCACGGTTCCGGTCTCCTGGCGCACGCGACGCAAGCCGGTTTCGGTCAAGACAGCATCGAGCCGCCTGGCGATTGCCGCGCCGCTGTCGATCACCTCAACCCCAGGTCCCATGTAGCGCTCGATCGGCGCGCGCAGGAACGGGTAATGCGTGCATCCGAGCACCAGCGTGTCGACGCCGACCTGAAGCATGGGATCCAGCAGTGGCTGGAGCGCCGCATCGACCGCGGGCCCGTCCAGGATTCCCGCTTCGACCAGCTCAACCAGCCCCGTCGCGGCGACGCGGTGCACGGCAACACCGGCACCGTAGGTTTCGATCAGCCAGCGCAGGCGCTCGCCGGCGACGGTGCGTGGGGTCGCCAGCACCCCGACCCGGCCCACCTTCGTCTGCTCGACCGCGGGTTTGACCGCAGGCTCGAGTCCAATCAGCGGCACATCCGGAAAGTCGTCGCGCAGGGAGAATACGGCCATCGCGCTTGCGGTGTTGCAGGCGATCACCACGGTCTTGGCCCCGGCCGCGACGAGGTCGGCGACAACGGCGGCCGATCGGGCGCGGATCTCCTCGGGCGGCCTGATGCCGTAGGGGCACCAGGCACTATCGGCGAAGTAGAGATAGTCCTCGCCGGGCAGCAGCTGGCGCAGCTCGCGCAAGATGCTGATGCCGCCGAGTCCGGAATCGAACACGCCAACCGGTTGGTCGGAGGGGATATCTGGGGGAATCATGCTGACCCCTGGGTGCGTGACCATACCGAGTCTGAACGAAAATGGGAGTTCTTCAGCAGGTGAACTCCGGATACCCTACGGATTGCCTGGGTCTCGCACGCAGTTGCGATGCGCGACGGGGCCATCGGCCTTCCTGCGGCGATTATGGCACCAGCATGGCTCTCGGGTCCGGTGTCACGCCGTGATCCGCGTCAGCGCGGCACGTTCCACGTTGGCGACTGGACCCGAGTCCCCTCGCCGCCGAGTTGCCACGAGTGGAGAAGCGTCCACTGCATCGACTCCCACCACGAGCCCGACCATTGCCGGCTGCGGCAGGCAACCAGGTGGAACCGATCGGCGATGAACGCGTCTGGCCCGATCGGCTCGGCATCGCGCAGGAACGCGAGCAATTCGTCGGTCAGTCCCTTCGGGATATCGCCCATCGCCAGCGTGAGGTGCGCGTGGAACCGCTCCATCGCGCCTTCGACCGGCGTGAAGTCGCAATCGGCCCGAACCAGCGGGGCGAGCGCGGTGAAGACATCCTCGTGAAACGCCTGAAGAGCGGTGTTGGTGCTGCCGTCTTCCAGGTGCTGGATATCCAGGACCGGTCCGCCGCTCTTGCCGAACGGGATGATGCCACGGTTGCGAATGTCGAACGGCTCGTGGCGCGTCATCACCGGATCGAGCGCCGCGACCATCTCGTCGACGCTCGCATCCGAACGGAAGAACCCCTTGATCGTCGCGTGCGGCATGAACCGGCCGGCGCACATGCTGCCGTACTGCCGCGCCACGATGTCGTGGATCTCCGCCTGCGCCCGGGACATCGCCAACGGCGGGCGCAGGTAGAGACCGAAACGGATATCCGGCTGGCCCTCGACGACCGCCAGCGTCATGCGTCGCCTCCCGCCGGCGCGGCGGCCTTGCTGCCAGGGTGGACGGCGCCGCGCTGGCGCTCCGGAATGTCGGCCCAGAAGTGCAGCTCGCGCTCCGGCAGGCGCTCGAGCTCCTCGCCGGCGAGCAGCGTGCGCGTGTTGACCAGAAGCTTCGACCCGGATCGCTCGGACATGGCGACATCGTGGAAGGCGAAGTCGCCCTCTTCCAGGCGGAAGAACGCGATATCCGCTGGTGCGCCAACGCTGAGGGTACCGAGATCATCCAGCCGGATCGCGCGAGCCGCGTTCACGGTGGCGCAGGCGATCACCCCGGAGAGGGACATGCCGAGGTTGATGAACTTGCTCAGCGTCGTCGGCAGGTCGAACATCGGGCCCTGGATCGCCATCTGGTGAATGTCGCTGGAGATGACGTCAGGCGCGATCCCCTGATCGAGCATCGCCTCGGCGACCTCGTAGCTGAACGATCCGGTGCCGTGCCCGATATCGAGCACGAGCCCCTTGTCCTTGAGCGCCTTGATCTGCGGGTCGACCTTGCCATCCGGACCGACGATGCGCATGTCCTGCCCGGTGAAGCAGTGCGTGAGGATATCGCTCGGCCGCAGGTACTCTGCCACCTCCTGAAGTGACGGCGGCGAGCCACCGATGTGCGTCATCAGCGGCAGATCGACGCGGTCTGCCAGCTCGCGCGCCTTCTGCATCGCGAGAATACCGGTGCCGCGCGTGGTCTTGTTGTCGATGCGCGCCTTGATGCCGAGGATGAGGTCGCGATTGCGATCGACGATCTCGGCGGCAAGATCGACATCGAGATGGTCGGGATTGGACAGCTCCCACGTCGGGGCGACGAGCCCGATCGACGAGAGGTTGAGCAAGGCGTAGATACGACTTCGGCTCGGCTCGGCGACGTACTCGCGGAAGCCGGGGAAGGTGTATCCGCCAGAGCTGCCAACGTCGAGCCAGGTGGTGACCCCGGTGCGGGCGGCAACCGGGTCGGCTTCGATGCCCCAATAGGTGACGCCCCAGTAGACATGGGTGTGGAGGTCGACAAGACCGGGCGTGACGTACTGCCCGGCGGCGTCGATTCGGCTGGACGCCCGGGCGGCGTCGATGTCGTCACCCACGGCCGCCACCTTGCCGTCGCGGACGGCGACCGTGGTGACACGATCGATATCGTTGGCGGGGTCGATGACATGGCCGCCGGTGATGACGAGATCGTAGGACGATTCCTGCTGCGCTGTCATGGCTGGTGGGGTTCCTCCGGTTCGCGGATCGCTACGCCTTGTGCTTCCGGCAGCATACCGGACGCATCACCGTTGGCAAAGGGGGCGGCCGGGAAGCGCGCCGTACCTATTGACATCCGTCTATACGACCTGCTACGCTGCCGACATGAGCACGAAGCCCTTGCGACTCCGCCCCATCGACTGCTGCGACCCGATCACCGAGCCAGTTCCACTGGACGCGGGCGACCAGGAGCGACTCCTCGCCGCCTTCAAGGCGCTCGGCGATGGCACCCGGCTGAGCATCCTTCGCCTCATCGCCGCGCAGCCGGAGGCCATCTGCGCCTGCGACATCGTCGACCGGTTCGACGTCAGCCAGCCGACGATCGCGCACCACCTCAAGGTATTGCGCCAGGCTGGGCTGATCACGGTCTCGCGGCGCGGCATCTGGGCCTACTACGCGCTCGATCCGCAGGGCGCCGAGCTGCTGGAATCGGCAGCCGGTCGCATCCTCGCCGGTGAGACCCGGTCCGCCATCGCTGTGTCCTAGGGACTCTGCTTTTTGTCGTATCGTATAGACGTATGTCTATCTGAGAGGATCCGAGCATGGATCGCACCGCCTACCCCGTCGTCGTGATCGGCGCCGGACCCGTTGGCCTCGCCGCAGCCGCCCACCTGCTGGAGCGCAATCTCGAGCCGCTGGTGCTCGAGCGTGGCGACGCCGCCGGAGCCAGCATCCGCGCCTGGGGGCACGTCCGTCTCTTCTCGCCGTGGCGCTACGCGATTGACCGCGCCGCATCCGACCTGCTGTCAGAGACCGGCTGGCGGGCACCCGACCCCGAGGAGTACCCGACCGGCAACGCCCTCGTCGACCGCTACCTGGCGCCACTGGCGAGCCTGCCAGCGATGCGCGAGCGCGTTCGCTACGGGGCCGAGGTCGTCTCGGTGACCCGCGACGGATTCGACAAGATGAAGTCGCCCGGCCGGGACGAGGCGCCGTTCCTCGTCACGGTGCGTTCCGCGGATGGCTCCGAGGATACGATCCCCGCCCGAGCCGTGATCGATGCGTCCGGCACCTGGACGCGCCCGAACCCGCTCGGCGCCGCCGGCCGCCCGGCGATCGGCGAACGCGCGGTGGCCGATCGCATAGCCTATGGCATCCCCGATGTGGTCGGCACCGCTCGCCAGCGCTATGCCGGCAAGCGTGTGCTTGTCATTGGCAGCGGCCACTCGGCCTTCAACGCCCTGCTCGATCTGGTGGACCTCGCCGATGCGGAGCCCGGCACAGAGATCACCTGGGCGATCCGCAAGCCGGCGAGCGGTCTCGGCAATCTCTTCGGCGGCGGCATCGACGACGCACTGCCGGCTCGGGGTGAGCTGGGCGCGCGGGTCAAGGCGCTGGTCGAGGCGGGTCGCCTGCGGCTCGTCACCGGTTTGCGCATCGCGAAACTCGATGCGACGCCGGACGGCATCGTCGTGTCTGGGCAAGACAGCGTGCTGCCGCCGGTCGACGAGATCATTGGCGCGACCGGCTTCCGACCAGACCTCGACCTGCTTTCGGAGCTGCGATTGGGACTCGATCCTGCCGTCGAGAGCCC
>CBFGRG010000306.1:0-4764 GCA_965651105.1 uncultured bacterium
TGGTTCTCGACCAGGGAGCCCATTTCCGGGACTTCGAGGCGCCCGGCCCCATCTCCGAACCGCGATAAGCGCGATCCGGATGTCCCCGACGCGATCGTTTTATCGCAGGTACCCCTTCGCGCCGGATTCGTAGCGACGGGTGTGGTCAGGCGGGGCGACCTGCCCGATACTTGCAAGGTGAATGTTTTCTTGGGGACTACCGATACCGTGCCCCGGTGCCAAAGTGAGGCCGTTCGTTGAGTACTGACGTTGTGATTCCCACCGCCGATACCGCCCGCGCGGCTCTGCCGTTCAGCTCCGTGAGTGAGCTCGAAGCCGCCTTGCGCGAGAAGAAGTACGTCGCCGACCGCGGCCTGGCGACGACGCTGTACCTGACCTTGTCGATGCAGAAGCCGCTGCTGCTTGAGGGCGAGGCCGGTGTCGGGAAGACCGAGATCGCCAAGGTGCTGGCCGACATGCTCGGCGCGCCGCTGATCCGCCTCCAGTGCTATGAGGGGCTCGACGCCTCCTCCGCCATCTACGAGTGGGACTACCCCCGCCAGATGCTCTTCCTGCGCTCGCTGGAGGCGGCCGGATCGCTCGGCACGGACCAGGTCCGCAAAGACCTCTTCTCCGAGGACTTCCTGCTCAAGCGGCCGCTGCTGCAGGCGATTGACGCCGCGCACCATCAGTCGCCGGTGCTGCTGATCGACGAGGTCGACCGCGCCGACCAGGAGCTGGAGGCCTTCCTGCTGGAGCTGCTCTCCGACTTCCAGGTGACCGTGCCCGAGCTCGGCACGCTTCGCGCCGAGCACAAGCCGATCGTGATCCTCACCTCGAACCGGACGCGCGAAATCCACGATGCGCTCAAGCGGCGCTGTCTCTATTTCTGGATTGACTTCCCCGATTTCGACAAGGAGTACCGCATCCTCTCGGCCAAGGTGCCGCAGGCGAGCGAGAATCTCGCGACCCAGATCTGCACCTTCACCCAGGGGCTGCGCGATGTCGATCTCTTCAAGTCGCCCGGCATGGCCGAAACGCTCGATTGGGCGCAGGCACTGCTCGCGCTCGGCAGCAAGGATCTCTCCGACGAGGTGGTGGAAGCGACGCTCGGCGTGATCCTGAAGTACCAGGAAGACGTCGACCGGATTTCCGGCGATCACACCCAGCGTCTCGTCGCGGAAGCGCTCGATGCCACAAGGTAACAACCCGCTCAGCCAGTACAGTGCCCGTCAGAACCGCCGCGCCGCCGCTTCCGACGTCAATCCGGAAACGGTCAGGCGCAACCTGCTTCGCTTCGGGCGACGCCTTCGCGCGGCGGGGATCACCGTTGGACCGGGGCAGATCCTCGAGTTCGTCGAGGCGCTTGACCGCGTGACGCTCACTCGCTACGACGATGTCTACCACGCCGCCCGGGCGACGCTCCTGACCCGTCCAGAGCAGCGCGTTGCCTTCAGGGCCGAGTTCGAGCAATTCTGGTACGACCTGCTGCAGGAGCGGATGATGCCGCTCGAGGAGTTCCTCAGCAGCGACGAGCAGCAAAGCGGCAAGCCGCGCCAGGGCGACACCCCCGAAGATCGCAAGAACGCCAACGGCCAGGCCGCCTCCGGCGAGGCCGAGCGCCAGGTGCTCGCGATCGAGGGTGTCGATGATGGCGGCGACATCGGCGAATCCGAAGAGTACGAGACCCCGCCCGAGGACGTGCTGCTCTTCAGCGCCCGCGAGGCGTTGCGCAAGAAGGATTTCTCTCGCTTCACTGACGAGGAGATCGCCGAAGCCCGCCGGATCATGGCCGATATGTCGTGGCGACTCAGCACCCGGGAGACGCGACGCCGCCAGAAGGCAACCAACGGCGACTACATCGACTATCGCCGCACGCTGCGCGAGTCGATGAAGCATGGCGGCCTGCCGGTCGACCTGAAGCATCGGGCGCGCAAGCACCGCATGCGCCCGCTGGTGCTGATCTGCGACATTTCGGGATCGATGGACCGATACGCGCGCATGCTGCTCCGCTTCGTCCACGCGCTGGAACACGGGCTCGACTCGGTCGAGGTGTTCGTGTTCGGCACCCGGCTCACTCGCATCACCCGGGAGCTGCGGAAGCGCGATGTTGATCAGGCGATCGAGGATGTCGTCGCATCGGTGGATGACTGGTCCGGCGGCACCCGGATCGGTGAGGCCATCAAGGCGTTCAACTACGACTGGAGCCGGCGGGTGCTGCGCTCCGGCGCGACGGTGGTCGTGATCAGCGACGGCTGGGATCGGGGCGACCCGGACCTGCTGGGGAGCGAGATGGCGCGACTGCAGCGCTCCTGTCGGCGCCTGATCTGGCTCAACCCGCTGCTTGGCGCGCCTGGCTACCAACCACTGACGCAGGGGATCCGTGCCGCTATTCCGTTTATCGATCACTTCCTGCCGGTTCACAACCTGAAAAGCCTGGAAGTACTTGCCGATCTGCTTGGCGAGACGGATGAACAGCCGCCGCGGCGGCGCGCCCAGCGAGTGACGCCGTCACGCAAGGCATCCTGACAACCGGGCGAGGTGGCGGTAGGCTTGGGATCAGAGGCGTTTCGGGCACCTATGTGCAACACACGAGAAGCGAGGTGGCGGAGATGGCGGAGTGGCTTCCCGAGATCGACGAGTGGCGGGCGGAAGGTAAGCCGGTTGCGCTTGCTACCGTGGTGAACGTGATTGGGTCGGCCCCGCGGCCAGTGGGTGCGCGCATGGCGATCACCGAAAAGGGTCAGCTTGCCGGCTCGGTCAGCGGCGGCTGTGTCGAGACGGCAGTGGTGCTGGAAGCGCAGCAGGTGCTGCGCAACAATGCGCCGCGGCTCGTTGAGTACGGCATCTCGGACGAGATGGCGTGGGACGTCGGGCTGAGCTGCGGTGGGACGATCGAGGTCTTCATCGAGCCGGTGGAACCGGTGTCATGACGGAATCGCAAGGCGCCGGCGCGATTTACGATCAGGCTCGGAGCCTGGCCGACGACGGGCAGATCACCGTCGTCGGCACCGTCGTCAGCGGCGAGGGTGTGGGCCGCAAGGCGCTGGTCACGGATACACTCGTGGCCGGGTCGCTCGGCAGCGAGGCGCTCGACCGGCAGCTGGTCGAGGTTGTCGCCAGCAGCGGAGGCAATCCAGTCTCCGGGGTACTGGAGCTGGACCCGGAGACGCGCGTCTTCATCGATGTGTTCCAGCCGCGTCCGCAGCTTGTCATCTTCGGCGCGGTTCACGCCGCCCAGGCGCTCGACTGGTTCGCCCGAAAGCTCGGCTACCGGGTGGTGGTGGTCGACGCCCGGCGAGCCCTGGCCACCCGCGAGCGGTTCCCCGACACCGACCAGCTCATCACCGCGTGGCCCGACGATGCCTACCAGCAGCTCAACATCCTGCCATCGACCGCGATCGCGATCCTCTCCCATGACCCGAAGTTCGACGAGCCAGCCATCCGCGGTGCGCTGAACACGCCGGCGCGGTACATCGGCGCGGTTGGCAGTCGCAAGACGGCCAGGGAGCGTATCGAGCGACTCCGGGAGAGTGGTGTGCCGGAGGACCAGATTGCCCGAATCCACGGTCCCATCGGCCTCGACATTGGCGGTGGTTCGCCGGAAGAGATGGCGATAAGTATCCTTGCCGAGATTCTCTCGGTCGTGCACGGGCGTGGCGGCAAGAGCCTGTCGACCATCGACGGGGCGATCCATGGACGAACCTGAGCGCGTTTTTGCGCTGATCCTGGCGGCGGGCGAGTCCCGGCGACTCGGGTATCCCAAACAGTTGCTCGACCTCGGCGGCAAGGCGCTTGTCGCCCATGTCGCCGAGCAGGCGATCGCATCGCCCGTCGATGGCGTCGTGGTCGTGATCGGCTCTCACGCCTCCGAAATCGAGCTGGCGCTGCGCGGTATGCATGTCTATCGTGTCTTCAACCCGCATTTCGCGCAGGGGCAGGGCTCATCGCTGGCGGCCGGCATTCGCGCGATGCCGTCCACCGTCGATGCCGTCGTGGTGGTGTTGGGCGACGTGCCGGGCGTCTTGCCGGATGCGATCAGCGCGGTGGTGGGGCGTTGGCGAGAGACTCGAGCGCCCGCTGTGGTCAGCCGGTATGGCGGGAAGCAGGGCCATCCGGTGCTGTTCGATCGCAGCGTGTTTTTCGATCTGGCGTCGCTGGATGGGGATATCGGCGGCCGTGACATCCTGCGCTCGCTTGGCGATCTCGTCGAGACGGTCGACCTCCCGGGCGAGGTACCAGCCGATGTCGACACCGAGGAAGACTGGGAGCGCCTCCAGCGAGAGTGGACCTGACACCGGCGGAACAGGACACGCAGTCGTGGATCCGCGCATCGGGGCGCTGTGTTGTTTTCCACAACACCATTCGATGCAGTCACCGTCCGTAGACCCGGATTTTGATATCCGGGTGCGTTCAGGGAGACCACCATCGTTTTCCGGAGGTGCCCGTCGACCCGGTAGCCGCGCGCTGAAAATGCGTGGGGTTCGCCACCTGCGGGTGGGATGCGTCGCGTGTGGATACCGACCGTCGGCGTTGTCAATCCCATCCGGTTATCGAAGTCCCACTATTACCCCGTTTCGAGGGCTGGGAGGAGGGGACGTGCCTGCGACCGGTTCCGGCCAGCTGTTGCACGCACCCCACCGTCCTGCACGGTCACGGGCGGCCCGGTGACCGCGGGCGCGGCGTTCGACGAGACGCGGGTCAACCCGACGGGTCGACGCAATCGAGATGGGAGCCAGGGAGTTGGTGCTCTCCGGGGACGATCCAGACGTCTCGGTCGACTCC
>CBFGRG010000307.1:0-4749 GCA_965651105.1 uncultured bacterium
GGTAAGGCGGCTGGTGTCGAGGTTGTACCAGCGGATGGCCTTCTCGCCGAAGATGGCGCGGTCGGCGGCGTCCGTGAGCACATCCAGCTCGCTCAGTACCGTGCGGGCGGCATCCAGCACCCGGGCGTAGTCCGCCGCCAGCAGGCAAACCGGCCAGTCGGACCCCCACATCAACCGGTCATGACCGAAGATTTCGACTACCGTCCGCACGTAGGGCGCCAGGTCGGTCGGCTGCCACGTGTCCGGGTCGGCCTCGGTCACCATTCCCGACAGCTTGCAGGCGACGTTCTCCAGGCCGGCAAACTCGCCCATCAACGACGCCCACGGTTCCAGCTCGCCGGTGGCGATCGGCGGCTTGGCGATGTGGTCGACCACGAAGCGCAGGTGCGGGAAGTCGCGCGCGACGGTGATTGCCGCCGGCAGCTCGCGCGGGCGCACCAGCAGGTCGTAGACGAGATTGCGGTCGGCCAGCACCTCGAGGCCGCGCTGGACCTCCTCGCGCAGCAGCCAGTCGGCGTCGTCTTCATCGTGGACCTGGTGGCGGATGCCGACGAGGTGGTCGCCGCCCTCCCCCTCCTGGAGCTCGTCAAGATCGGCGGCGAGGTCGAGCTTCTGCAGGTCGGCCCAGCCGACGACACCGGTGATGAAGGGAGTCGCGGCAGCGGTGGCGAGGAACTCGCGCGTTTCATCGAGATCGGAAACCGTCTGGACGAGGACGGTGCCGTCGATGCCGTTGGCGTCGAGCAGGGGCCGGAGGTCATCGACGCCGAACGGGCGGAAGATGGCGTCGAGCCCGGTCATCCAGGGGTAGTCGCGGGTGGCGGGATCCCAGAGGTGGTGGTGGCTGTCGATGCGGAAGGCGGGGTGGTGCTGGCTCATGGGCTCCTCTGTGGCTGGCGTGACGATACGGGCCGGCCGCTGCGCGGTGGCCATCGCACGGGCGAGTCGGTGTCATGATGCCCCATTCCGGGGCATGTGTGAACGATCGGAGCGCGCAGCGGTGCCCTGCCGACTGGAACCTTCGCCGCACATTGCACACCACCGGACGGCGGGATGGACGATGGAAGCGCCGTCAGTAGTCGGCGTAGTCCTCGACCACATCGCGACTGGCGCGGCGGTTGCGACCCTTGCGAGGACGGTCGACGAGGTCGAAGTCGTCGCTGTACTTGTCGCGGCGGCGGGACCTGCGGTCGACGTCGCCGTCGATGTCCAGGTCGTCGGCGGTGCTGGCGATCGCGTTGAGGACGATGGTTTCGAGATCGCCATCGGCGAGCCAGACGTGCTGGCAGGTGGGGCAGAGGTGAACGTCGACGCCGTGGCGCTCGACGACGGTCAGGTCGCTGCGGTCAATCGGACAACGCATGTGCTGATCCCTCGCTCAGCGAATGAACGAACCTCACGGAAAATCTGCGCGCCACGGTGGTGCGCGTAGCCGTATCGTACCCCCATTTTGCCGGTTTTGCCCGATTCCTGCGGGGAATTGTCAGGATTTTCGTGCGGGATGCCCGAAGGCGACATCACTCCGCGCTGCCCGGGCGATTGACCGCGCGCAGCGTTGTCACCAGCGACGACGGTTGGCGCGGTCAAGCCCCCTGGTTGTCCGAACGGCGCTACTCGCCCTGGCCCGCCGTGAACCGGTAGATCGTCGCCGATCGGAAGGTCTCTCCGGGGCGGATGACGGTGGAAGGGAACGCCGGCTGGTTGGGTGAATCGGGGAAGTGCTGCGTTTCGAAGCAAACCGCGTCCGTTTGCCGGTAGAGCTGCCCCGAGTAGCCGGCGACGCCGCCGTCGAGCGAGTTGCCGGTGTAAACCTGCACGCCTGGTTGCGTTGTCTCGACGGTCATCACCCGCCCGGAGCGGGGATCGCTCAGCCGCGCCGCCAGCGCCAGCCCGTCATCGCCCGCTGGCCGGTCGATCACGTAGTTGTGGTCGATGCCCCGCGCCCGGACGATCTCCAGCGACGATGCGTCGCGGAGCGCATCGACGATTGCGTGCGGCTGGCGGTAGTCGAGCGGGGTACCGGCGACCTCGGCAAGCTCGCCGGTCGGGATCTGCCGCTCGTCGGTGGCGGTGAAGCGGCTGGCGTTGACGTGCAGCACATGGTCCTCGACGGTGCCGCTGCCCTCGCCTGCCAGGTTGAAGTAGCTGTGGTTGGTGAGGTTGTGAACGGTCGGGGCGTCGGCCGTGACCGCGTAGTCGAGCCGAAGGGCGTTGTCCGGCGTGAGGCGGTACTCGACCGTCGCCGTGAGCGTGCCCGGGAAGCCTTCCTCGCCGTCCGGGCTGACCCGCGTGAGACGGACGCCAACGGTGTCGCCCTCCTCGATCGGCTCGGATTCCCAGATGTAGTAGTCGAAGCCGCGCTCGCCGCCGTGGAGGGTGAACTCGCCCTTGTTGGGCGTGACCTGGATGGGCTGTCCGTCGAGCTCGAAGCGACCGCCGTCGATGCGGTTGCCGTAGCGGCCGACGACGGCGCCGAAATGCGGGTGCTTCTGGAAGTAGCGATCGACGTCGCGGAAGCCGAGCACGACGTTGGCGGTGTTTCCCTCGCGGTCGGGAACGTGGAGCTCCTGGATGATGGCGCCCCAGGAGAGGATGGCGGTGGTGATGGCGCCGTTGGACAGCTCGTAGCGGGTGACGGGGCCGTCGTCGTGGTGGGCGGCGGTGGTCTGCGTGATGGTCGCGGGCATCGGGCGGTTTCTCCCCCTGAGTGGTCGGTCAGTCGCTGCCGTCATTGTGGCACGCCAACCGACCCAGGAGGCCGAAGCCATTCGTAGACCTGTGCCCAGGTGCGCAGGTGCGTCGCACAACCACGCAGTGATTGTCATTCCTCGGCTGCGCACCCTGCGGGCGCTCCGCTCGAAATGACATCGCACCTTGGGTTCAGGCTGCGAAAGTTGGTGCCTGTGGCGACCACCCGGATATCACAAATCTGGGTCTACGGTCGGGTGGGGCGCCGATCCGTCATGAATTCTCCTCGTCGTAGGGCGGGAAGCGGAACTTCATGTCCTTGTCGAGCAGGCCGCCGTAACCGATACCGGCGAGGTCGCGCTCGGAGACGTCCTCGTCGGCCATCACCCACGGCAGGACGAGGTCGGCCACCGTCGACTGGGAGTACATCGAGCACGACGCCAGGTTGACGATCGGGATCGTGCCGTCGGTCGTCGCGCCGTACCAGAACATCGACCCCGGATGCGCCGGCGCGCCGAGGCGGATCACTCGCGCGTCGATCTCCGGGAGCGCCCGGATCGTCGGGTCGAACGGGTCGATCGTGTTGCCGCCGGCGGTGAAGATCAGGTCGGCTCCCTCGGCGATCATCTCGCGCATCGTGCCGGCGACGGCGTCGGGATCGTCGGCGAGGTAGGCGAACCGAAGCACGTCGCTGCCGTACCAGTCGAGTTTGCCGCGTACCGCCGTTTCGAAGCGGTCGCGGATCTTCTCGGAGAGCCCCTCGGTCGCCAGCACGCCGACGGTGTGATGGACGAACGGCTTGACGGTGACGATGGGGTGATCCAGCGAGGCGATCAGCTCCCGGGCGCGGTCAAGCACCGGTTGCGGCACCGAGATCGGCGTCACCTTGGCGCCGGCGACGTTTTGGCCGGGGTTGACCGGGAGCCGGTCGATATGGGTGAAGATGGCGATGCCGTCGATCAGGTTGAGATCGACGATGGCGTCGACGTCGATCCGCAGCAGGCCGCGCCGGGCGCTGTAGAGGTTGACGCGGCTCTGCACCGGCTTGCGAATCTCCAGCCCCTCGCCGGCGATGAGATTGGCCAGCTCGATCGCGGCGTCATCCTCGTGCACGTCACCGTCCTCCAGGCGAACGGCGTGGATTGGCGCGTCGAGCCGCGCGATTTTCTCGAGATCGTCCTCGGCGATGCGGTCTCCCTTGCGGAAGGCGCGCTTGCCGTCGAGCCGGACTTCTTCGGCGACGACGAGCCCGACGGCGGATTCGGCGGATTCGGGCGAGATGACGACGGGTTTCACGATGCGGCCCCCTTTCGGATTGGCGGAAGGTCGGGATATCTCCAGCATCCCACCACGGCAGGGAACCGGCAAGGCGTGGTGCACCAAGTTCACAAACGATTCCCTATAAGGCATGATGGATACACGGTGGGAACGTTGCTCAATAGTTAGAATCGGAGGTCGCAATGCGATCATTCGCGGTTATTTTGATTATCGTGTCTGCATTGATAATGCCTCTCTGGCTACAATCCTCTCTAGCACAGGCCAAGCCAGTTGGGATCGTGACAGACACTCCGAACGAGGTGTTTCGAAGGTATCTTGCAGAAACGGCGAATGTCGGACCAGTTTTTGACGGCCAGTCTATGAGCCTGTACTCGTATGGTTTTGTCGCGACCAGTACCAGCGAGGCGAAGCATGAGTTCAAGGCTATCGCAAGACAGTTCCCGGAAGTCTTTGAGATGATGGCCGACGAAACCGAACGTGAATCGGGCGTAACGATCGAATTGGCAGAACATAGACGAGTGGAGTTTGCTCAACTGGGAGATGAAGCGGCAGCATTTGTCACACCGGCCATGTATGGCGTGATATGTGTCGAGTTTGCAGTAGCGATCATCAGAGATGCGTCGTGGTTGCAGATGTTGCTCACGGTAGCGTTCAATGACAATGGCGAGACCATTGAGTTGCTTGAAGACGTAGCGTCAACTGCCAAGACTCGCTGGCCGAATGATACGTCAGTGAGAGTGAGGACTGACGGTGTTCGGTATGGTGGTGTGTGGGGGCTTGCGG
>CBFGRG010000308.1:0-4740 GCA_965651105.1 uncultured bacterium
ATAATCGCCCCGGCCCGCTGGTCTTCTGGAGAGCTGCAACGATCAGTCGTCGATCGTGATCTCACCGGGAATCAGAATGGACAGGTGCGTCATCGACTCCCCATCCTCGGCGCCGTGCCAGTGACGCTCCCCCGCCTGGATCAAGACCACGTCGCCCGGCGTCACATGCAATGTCTCGTGCTCGTTCGCGACAATCCCCTTGCCGTGCGTGACGACCAGGACCTGCTCGGTCGAATGGTGGTGCCACCGGTTGCGCGCCCCATCGTCGAATGTCACTGCCGTGACCCGCAGCGACGGCGCGTCGCCCTCGGCGACCAGGTTTTGCCGAAATACCGAGCCGACCATGATATCGCTCGAATCCGGCACCGCCTGCTCACGATCCTGCCTGATACGTTTCATGCTTGCCCCTCCATGCCATTTGCGACCGCGATCGTGTACCGTTGGTCCCAGACCTGACCTGCCGACCAGCGAGGTACTCTCATGCGGATCGCCGTCCTTTCCGACATCCACGGCTACTCGCTCGCTCTCACGCGTGTACTCGACGAAATCGCGCAGCATCGAGTCGATCATCTTCTCGTTGCCGGCGATCTCTGCGAAGGCGGTCCGGATCCAGCCGGTGTCATCGCCGCGCTGAGCGAAGCCGATGCGGAGTGCGTCTACGGTAACACCGACCGCGACATCATCGAAAACGGTCGCGGCTCGTCGACGGCGTGGGCGCGTGCGCAAATCGGAGAGTCCGGACTGGAATTCCTCCGCTCCCTCCCCTTTTCCATCCGGGTGCCCCACCCGCGCCACGAGGGGCAGCGCGAGGCGGATCTCTTGGTCGTTCACGCCAATCCGACCGACGTCGACAGGCACCTGTCGCCCAATGCCAGCGATCGTGAAATCCGCGAGATTGTCGGCGACGAGGTCGCACGCACCATTGCATTCGGGCACCTGCACGTCGCATACACCCGGGTTGTCGACGACACCACCCTGGTCGACGTCTCTGCAGTCGGCAACCCGCGCGACGGAGATCTTCGCCCACGCTATGCGATATTCGAGGACACCGGCGACGGCTGGACGTTCGAAATGCACTACGTCGACTATCCGCTTGAGGAAACCCGCGAGCAGATGGAGCGGTCCGGCATGCCCAACTGGCAGAAGGCCTACGACCGACTTGTCTCCGCGCGATACAACCGGGCGATATGAGCGTCGGCCGGGGCGCGCCAGGCGCCAGGTTCGCGGTCGTCGACATTGGCAGCAACACCGCCAAGGTCAGCGTCTATCTTTGCCTGCCGGGGCATGGCCCGGTTGCGCTCGAACACGACGCCGACACGGTGCGAATCGGATACCGAGTTGCGGAGACCGGTCACATCGACGCTGATCGTCTCGAACGGCTGATCGAAACCCTCGAACGGATCGAACAGGCTGGCAGGCGACTCGGCGCCACCACGTTCACCGGTGTGGCCACCCAGGCGTTCCGGATCGCCGAAAATTCAGCCGAAGCGCTCGAGGCGATCGAGACTCGAACCTCGTGG
Source organism: uncultured bacterium (assembly GCA_965651105.1). Classification (GTDB taxonomy): domain Bacteria; phylum Chloroflexota; class Chloroflexia; order Thermomicrobiales; family UBA6265; genus JACCVC01. The sequence continues at coordinate 1,521 of CBFGRG010000308.1, forward strand.
CGTATCCAGATAATCGATGCGAATGAGGAGGTCCGCCTGACGGCTGCCGGAGCGCGGCAATGGCTGTCGGCCGGAGAACCGAGCGTCATCGCCGATATCGGCGGTGCCAGCACCGAGCTCATATCGATCGATGCCGCCGGGTCGATCACGGCATCGGGGTCGGTCCCGATCGGGTCCGGCCTGCTCTTCGATCGGGCAATCGCGGCATCACCGCCGCCAGCCGGATCGGTCGAGCAGGCCCGTGATCTCGCGCTGGAATCGGTCGACGCTTCGGGCATCCTGCCGGATTCGACGGATTGCCTGCTGCTGCCGGGCGGCACGGGCCAGTTTCTCTCGATGCTGCATCAGCACCTCCGGCCCGGCGAGACCTTCGGGCCCGACGCGATTCGGCCCCTTCATGACTGGCTGGCGACACGCGCAGCCGCAGACACAATGAAGGCCATCCCGGTACAGCTCGACCGCGCCCAGGTCCTGCCAGCGAGCCTCGCTGTGGTGGAGGCACTCGTCTTGCGTAGCGGTCCACAACGGCTCGTGGCTATCCCGAGCGGCATTCGGGACGCCATCGCCGCGGGGCTTTGCCCGCCTGCTGATTCGAGCTCTCGTCCGTAATATCGGCCTCCATTGGAAGCGCACCGGATGACCCGGACAAAACCTGTGCAAATCCTTGACAAGGAGCGTCAAATTTCGTAAACTATTGGCATAATCCTTCGATCACGACCGTCCGGCGCGTCGAAGTTCCAGATGTCTCGACCCGGACCATGGGAGGACCACCATGTACAGTTTCATTGACCGTTCCCGACCGGGTTCCTCTTCGTCCCTCGGCGCGATTCCTTCCGACGCCAGGGTGACCAACCAGAAGTTCGCCGCCGACGAGACCATCATGTTCAGCGGCGAGAGCAACGACTCGATCTTCCTTGTCCGCAAGGGCTGGGTGCGGCTCTACCGCATCCTTCAGGACGATCGCACGCTCGTCCTCGGCCTGCTCGGCCCCGGTGAGGTGTTCATGCAGGACGGCGCCATCGACGGCGTCCAGGCGACAACCACCGCCGATGCGTTGACCGACGCCGAGGTCACCGAGATTCCGTTCGAGCGGCTCGGCCCGGTGCTGGCGAAGTCGCCGGAGTACTCGCGCAAGCTGCTCGGCGCCATCGCTCGACGCCAGGCCGCCTCGCACGATTTCATCGAGCAGATCCTGACGCGTGACACGTCGATTCGCCTGGCGACGATCCTCATCGATCTCGCCCGCGCCGTCGGCGAGGAGACCGATTCGGAGAATGTGCTCCGCATCACTCGCTCGGCCACGCACCAGGCGCTGGCGAACATGATCGGCTCCAACCGCGTGACGGTGACGCGCAAGCTGCTCGACATGCAGTCTCGCGATCTCGTCCGCTCGCTCGGGCGCAACTCGCTCGAGGTCGATGTCGCCGCGCTGACTCGATACGTCGAGGACGCCAACCTCCCGGAATCGGAGCGGCGTGCCGCGTAACCCAATTCGTCAAGTCGACCCAACCCCCGCCGGTCTCGGACCGGCGGGGGTTCTTCGTGTCGATGTCGCTGCTTCCGGCGCGGCGACGGCCCGAAATCGTGGATAATAGCCGGGAAAGAAATCTCGCTGGCGCCGAAACGCGCCGGCACGGTCACACATGGGAGAAGTTTGCGAAATGGCGGACTCCGCGAAGGACCAAAACTACGACGTACTGGTGCTGGGAGGCGGCACCGGTGGCTACGTCGCCGCGATCCGGGCGAAGCAGCTCGGGTTGAACGTGGCCGTGATCGAGGAGCTCATTCTCGGCGGCACCTGCCTGCATCGCGGATGCATCCCGACCAAGGCGATGCTCAAGTCGGCCAGCGTTTTCGACGACGTCAAGCGCGCAGCCGAATTCGGCGTCGAGATCAAGGGCGAGCCGACCTTCAACTACGATGGCGCACTGAAGCGGTCGCTCGCGATCGTCGACAGCCAGTTCCGCGGCCTCACCTACCTCTTCGAAAAGAAGCACAAGATCCCGGTATTCATGGGCCGCGGCAAGATGACCGACCCCACCACGGTCGAGGTCACGCCCAAGGACGGCGGCGAGACCTACTCCCTCAAGGGCAACAAGATCATCATCAACACCGGCTCCCGGCCGCGTGACATCAAGGGACTCGAGACCGACGGTGTCAAGGTCTTCAACAGCGACCACGCGGTGGTCCGCGAAGACCTTCCGAAGAGCGTGATCGTGCGCGGCGGCGGCGCCACCGGCATCGAGTGGGCCAGCACCTACCATCGCTACGGATCGAAGGTGACGCTGGTCGGCAACGTCGTGCCAAATGAAGACAAGGACATCCGCACGCAGGTCGAGCGCGCGCTCCGGCGCCAGAAGCTCGACGTCATCGCCGGCGCCCGGCCGACCGCGGACGACATCGAGGTCACCTCCAAGGGCGTCAAGATGAAGGCGACCGACCCGAAGGGCAAGGTCCACGAGCTCGAGGCCGACGCGCTCTTCGTCGCAATCGGCCGCCAGGGCAACATCGAGAACATCGGGCTGGAAGAGTTGGGCATCAAGACCGAACGGGACATCATCCCGGTGGACGACATGATGCAGACCAATGTCTCGGGCGTCTATGCCATCGGGGACGTCAATGGCCAGCAGATGCTGGCCCACACGGCCCAGCACCACGGCATCATCGCGGTCGAGCACATCGCCGGGCTGAACCCGGTGCCGCTGGACATCCTCAACTCGCCCAGCTGCACCTACTGCGAGCCGGAGATTGGCTCGGTCGGCCTGACGGAGGACCAGGCGAAGGAGGCCGGGTACGAAGTCAAGGTCGGCACCTTCCCGATGCGCCCGAATGCCAAGGCAACCATCGAAGGGTTCCCTGAGGGCCTCACCAAGATCGTCGTCGACGCCGACACTGACGACGTGCTCGGCGTCCACATCGTCGGACCGCACGCCACCGAGCTCATCTCCGAGGCGTCGCTTGGACGATTCCTGAACATGAGCGTGCAGGAGCTTGGGTGGACAGTGCACGCACACCCAACTGTCGCCGAGGTTATCGGCGAAGCCGCCCTCGATGCGCAGGGCGAAGCGATTCACATCTAGCGGTACTGCGGGGCGAGGCACACGTGCCTCGCCCCCGATCAATTACGGAGGCAGCGATTCAAACTTCAGCGACAACCGGGGCCCTCCAGCTTGCCGACGATAACTCCCCCTGGCTCAGGGAACACATCGAGCAAAGCGGC
>CBFGRG010000309.1:0-4707 GCA_965651105.1 uncultured bacterium
ACACCGCCGCCCCGTCATCGACAGGGGACGAGCGGTGTGCGGCTCGTGGTACCACCCCGGTTCGTCGCGGCCTTGCGGCGCGCGACCTCGGCTGCACGGCGACGGCGGCGGGGAATCCCGCGCGGGCGCGATGCATCGACGCGATAACGGGCGTCGCTTGCTCCGATCTGGAGCACCCGTCGCCGCCTACTTCACGGCCGGTGAGGCTTCTCCCCCTGGAGGGAAGGTGGCACCACCGCCGGTTTCGGGGCGCGGCTCGAGGGGCTTTTTCGCTGGCGTTCCGGATCCCGCTTCGCAGCAACCGCGGTTCTCTGCATCGTTCGCGCCAGGTACTCGTCCCTGTCATCGCCAGTGGACATCTTCACTTGCCCTGCATCCTGCATGCGGCATCGCAGGTTGTCAAGGGGCATGGCCGGAAATGCGCGCGGTGACGAGCGGTTGGTGATGACCGGTGGCGTCGGGAGCGTGCCACCGGATGTCGTCGAACCCGGCGCGCGCGAGCATCCGCTCGAGGTCGTCCCGCCGCAGCGCGCGGTAGCGGGTGGCGCGGGCGGTCGTGTGCCAGCCGTCGGCCTGGCGCCGGGTGAGGAACAGGGTGAGGGCGTAGGTGCTGCCATCGTCCGCCCACTCCCAGTGCTGAAAGGTGATCGCGGGATGATCGGGGTCGCCGGTGAGCTGGGCCGGTGTCAGGCGAGGTCGCTCGGCGGCGAGCACATCGTAATCGCGAAGGCCGATGAGGAGCAGGCCATCCGGAGCGAGCTTCGCGCGCATGTTCCGGAGCGCCGCGTCGATATCGGCGTCGGTGAGGAGATGCGGCAGCGAGTTGTCGCAGGAGAGCACGATGTCGAAGGTGCCGGGGACGATCTCCGCCATTGTGCGCAGATCGGCGACGTCGAAGGCGATGTCGACCTCGAAGCTTTCGGCCTCGCGCTGGGCGCGAGCGACCGCCGCGGCGCTGATGTCGGAGGCGTGGACGGTGTACCCGCGCAGGGCCAGCCCGATCGCCTGGGTGCCGATGCCGCAGGAGCCATCCAGCACCGACCGGGGCGAGCCGCCGTGGCGCGCGCGGACGAGCCGGTCGAGAACCTCGCCCTGGCGCCGGACGGATTGTCGCCAGTCGGCGTAGATGAGGTGGTAATCCTCGGCGAGATCGTCGTAAAACACTTCCGGATCGGGCATGGCGCGCTTTCTGCGGTGACCGGATGTCAGTGCGGATCCGCGCCGTCTCTCGCGGCGTCGTGCCAGCATGAAGCCCCATGGCCACGATGCATTGGCGGAGCAGGATATGTCAAGCGATGTGCAGGGTCGAATCCGGGTCAACGGACGCCAGTATGAGGTGACGGCGACCCCGGAGACACCACTGTTGTACGTGTTGCGCAATGAGCTGGGGCTGGTGGCGGCGAAGTATGGCTGCGGGTTCGGGCGGTGCGGGGCGTGCGCGGTGCTGGTCGATGGCAGGCCGGAGTTTTCCTGCATGGTCCCGGTGGGGGAGGTCGCTGGCGAGGTGACGACGCTGGAGGGGTTGGGGACGGCGGACAACCTGCACCCGCTGCAACAGGCGTTCCTCGATGAGCAGGCGGCCCAGTGCGGTTACTGCACGGCGGGGATGATCGTGACGGCGGCGGCGCTGCTGGAGCGGAATCCGGTCCCGACCGACGACGAGATTCGCGACGCGCTGGCCGGGACGCTCTGCCGCTGCGGCTCGCACCCACGCATCCTCAAGGCGGTCAAGCGCGCGGCGGCACTGCCGCCAGCCAGCAAAGGATCCCGGCAGGGCTCATAGGGACCAGCCATGCGCCGACCCGAACGCGCCATAGTCAGGAGCTGTGGCTATTGCCCCAGCATCTCATCGATCTCGACAACGCGCTTTTCCGCGATGGATCGCTCCGTCGCCTCGATCATGGCGACCACCCGCGGGCCATCTTCGGGTCGCCGATCTCGCTCGACTGCACGCTGTCGCAAATGTTGCTATAGTCCGGATTCCCGCGGGTGCCGAGGTTGAGGGTCAGCTTCAGGCCCTTCTTGCGGGCGGCGCGGACCATCGCCTCGGCTTCGGCGGTGATCGTCGCGAGCGGCTTCTCAACCACGACGTGCTTGCCGGCTTCGAGCTTCGCCATCACGGGCTCGACGTGCGCGAAATCCGGGGCGGCGACGCTCACGACCTGTACGAGCCCACACCTCGTTGAGATCGCACACCATGACGAGCTCGGAGCGCGGAAATTCGGCGTACGTCTCCGCGTGTTGCTCACCGACAAGCCCAACGTCGATCACCGCGGCATTGATCGTGCATTCTGCGATCGCAGGATGCCTCCCGTTGTTGCGAGCATTCTCACCGGCAGTGATGTCGAGTGAGCATCGGGATCGGCATCGTCCCTGTCAACACGCGAGCGCTGGAATGGCGCGGGTATTTCGGACCACTCTCGGAGACACTTTATGACGCAGCCAACCCACCCGACCGCGATCGACGACCGGGCGAATCTGGATCCCGCCATGGTCGACGCGTTTCTCGAGATCGCGCCGGATGGCAGCGTGACCGTCTACTGCGGCAAGGTCGAGCTCGGCACCGGCATCGCGACCGCGATGGCGCAGATCGTGGCCGGAGAGCTGGACCTGCCGCTCGATTGCATTCGCGCCGTGATGGGCGACACGGGCCGAACGCCCGATCAGGGCACCACCGCCGGCAGCAAGAGCGTCCAGGTCGGTGGTGTCACCATCCGCCAGGCCGCCGCGACGGCTCGCCGGGCGCTGCTGGAGCGCGCGGCGGAACGGCTGGACATCGCGCCGGACGACCTGGAGATGGAAAACGGGGGGGTTCTCCCGGTCGACCGCTCCGGACCCGGTATCGCGCTGGGCGATCTGGCTGGGGAGCCGCTGGCGATACCGATCGATCCGGACATCGGGCCACACCCGGCAGTCGCGGCCGGATCGGCGGCGCGGGATGACCTGCTCGCCAAGGTCACCGGCGATCGCGCCTTTGTCCACGATCATGTGGTGCCGGGGATGCTGCACGGCCGGATCGTGCGCCCATGGGTGCGCACGATGGCTGGCGCCGGGCGCATTGCCGATGTCGACGTCGAGACGGTGAGCGCGATGCCGGGCGTGGTCGCCGTGGTCCGCGAGGAGGACTTCCTCGGCGTCGTGGCCGAGCGCGAGGAGGAGGCGGTCCGTGCCGCCGACGCCCTGCGCGACGCGGTGACGTGGAAGAAGGACGCCCCGTTGCCGTCGCTCGCGGCTCACCGGAACGCGATGCAGGGGGATGTCGCCGAGGTGCACACCCTGGACGACAGCGGCGGAGTCGACGCGGCCTTCGCCAACGCCACGACGACGATGTGGGCGAAGTACGTATTTCCGTACGTGGCGCATGCGTCGCTGGGGCCGTCCTGCGCGGTGGCCGATGTGCGCGAGGACCGCGCGACGGTCTGGTCGGCGACGCAGGGACCGTATGCGCTGCGGTCCTCGCTGGCGGCGCTGCTCGGGATGCCGGCAGAGACGGTGCGGGTGATCCATCGCGAGGGGGCCGGATGCTACGGGCACAACGGCGCCGACGATGTCGCCGCCGACGCTGCCCTGCTCTCCCGCGCGGTGGGCCGGCCGGTGCGCGTGCAGTGGTCGCGTCGGGACGAGTTCGCGTGGGAGCCGAAGAGCCCGGCGATGTCGGTCGAGATGGTGGCGGGGCTGGACGCGGACGGCGAGATCGTCGCCTGGTCGCACGATACCTGGACGCCGACCCACGTCACCCGCCCGGGTGGCCAGCCGGACAAGCTGCTTGCCGGGCAGGAGATCGGGTTCGCGCCGTCGGAGGTTCGGTTTGGCGGTGGCGATCGCAATGCGCCGTTGACATACGCGATTCCGGAGAAGCGGACCACGGTGCATTGGGTCGGCAGCGCGCCCCTGCGGCCGTCGGCGCTGCGTTCACTCGGCGGCACGCACAACACCGCCGCCAACGAGTGGTTCCTCGACGAAGTTGCCAACCAGACCGGTGTCGATCCGTTGGCGCTGCGGTTGAAGCTGCTCGACGACCCGCGCGCGGTGGCGGTGGTTGAGGCTGCCGCCGAGCGAGCGGGATGGGGGACGCCGGTGCCCGAGGTCGATGGCCAGTTGACCGGCCGGGGGATCGCCTTCGTCCAGTACGAGCTGGATCACGCCTATGTGGCGACCGTGGCGGAGGTCGCGGTCGATCCGGCGTCGGGCAAGGTGCGCGTGACGCGCGTTGTGGTGGCGCACGACTGCGGGCGGATCGTGAATCCCGATGGTGTCCGGGCGCAGGTCGAAGGCAACGTCATCCAGGGCGTCAGCCGGGCGCTGAAGGAGGCGGTCACCTGGGACAAGCGAAAGGTGACGAGCCTGACGTGGGCGGAGTACCCGATCCTGACCTTCCCGGAAGCGCCGGAGATCGAGGTGGTCCTGATCGACCGGCCGGAGGAGCCGTCGATGGGGGCGGGCGAGCCGGCGATCTGCACGGTGCCGGCGGCGATCGGCAACGCGATCTTCGACGCGACGGGTGCTCGCCTGCGCAAGCTGCCTTTCGAGCCAGCCCGCGTCCGCGCGGTGTTGCGAACGTGGCCGCCTGCGTGCCAGCCAGGCCGGCGCCTCCACACGATCGACGCGCTGGACGGCCGCGCCAGTTGACCGAGATCACCGGCGCGCTGGGGACCGATGAGCGCGCGGCCAATGGCCTCCCGCGCCGCAGGTATCTTCCATGGACCC
>CBFGRG010000310.1:0-4693 GCA_965651105.1 uncultured bacterium
CGGCGCTCGTATTCGACGGCTCGCTCACTAATCGTCGCTGGATCGAGACGTTCCGCCCGATGATGACTTCGGCGTGGATCAGCCCGGATGACGAGCTGCTTGCTCACTCGGTGCCGGCAGATGACGGGCCCACCATCCGTGTCGAGCGCCTTTCGGACGGCTCCATCGTCGCCGACGTAAATCTTGAGCTTATCGGCAACGACGCCATTCACGTTCTCAACGATGGATTGCTTCATCTGGCGCCGGATCGACTCGACCGCATCACGTGGGACGGCACCGGCGAGGTAGAGATCGAACCGATGGTCACCTTCGACGTGCCGCTGGACATGCCGGTTCTCGTCCAAACCATAGACCCTGGGATTGTCATCGCCGGCGGACCCGATCCAACCGGCGAGAGTGTCGGCTACCTCATCGACACCGTATCGGGCGAGTCCATAGGCATGCCGGGCATGCTGTTGATGCCCTTCGTCCACGCGCAGTACGCCGACGGATTGCCGATCGGCTACGTGCTGGTCGTCATGCCGAACCCCGATCCGTCGGAATCGACCCTCCAGATGTACGACGTCACCACCGGTCAGCCGGTGCTCATCAGCGATCCGGTCGACATCGCGGCTCAGGAGCTGGCGATGGCTCCGGCCGCGGTGCGCGGCGACATCGGCTTCGTGTTCCTGCCCGATGGCCGAACCGTCATCCTCGAAGCCGAACGTGGTGAAGCGTCCGTCGTCGAGGCGCCCGCGGACGGTGGTGGGTGGTCCTACTACGTCTCGCCGAGCCCGTCCGGCGATGCGCTCATCATGGCGCGCTCGGCGGATGATGCCTACATCCGTCAGACGGTGCCGGGTGCCGAATGGACGAAGGTCACGGCGGGCGACTTCACCACATTCATTCCTGGCAGTGACGTGCTGCCATGACAATGATGAGCACGACCCAGCGGTCATGGCAGCGATCATGACGATGATCATGATGATGACCGCGACGACGATCCGGGAGGCAGCGACGATGAGGGCAAGGTGGCGCCACTGGGCACGGTCCCGCCCGGATCGGCCGAGGTCCGCATCGTCGACGATGACGCCGACGCCTTTCAGCTCGGCACGATCACGGTCGATCTTGGCGGGCAGGTGACCTTCGTCAATCTCGACGACGACCCTCACACCGCCACTGGCGCCGGATTCGAAACCGGAAATATCGATCCCGGGGCGAGCGACGGCGGCGCCAGCGGCAGCCACACGTTCGACGCTCCGGGCACCTTCGCCTACTTCTGTGCCTTCCATCCCAACTTGACCGGCACCGTGATCGTCACCTGACCAAACCTGCGCCGGTCGTGCAAGCGGGCACGTCGCTGCGGCAGCCAGGAGGGGCCTCCGTCCGCTGTCTGGTGACGACCGTACCCCCAATCACGTGGTTCTACGCATGACATTCCAGCCGCACATCGTGGATGCTGGTAGGCAGGATCCCTCAGGGGTATGCGGCACACGACGCCTGAACCAGGCGAATGCGTGGACGCTTCGCACCCAATCGGGATTTGCCGGTGCGATTCCCGCGGTGGTTCATCACGCGCGCCGCGGTTTCGGGTGTACAGTGGGTTTCAGGATTCACCGGGGCCCAGACCCACATTCCTCGTCACCAGAAAGCAGGCGACTATGCCCTCATCACCGCGCCTCGGGCGCACCCTCTCGCGTCGTGCCGTCGTCGGGACCGGTCTCGCCGGGATCGCCGCCAGTCCTCTCATCGCCGGGGCTCCCGGCGCGCTGGCCCGGCAGGGGGCCACGCCGGCGGCCGCGGAAGTCGGTATCGACCAGGCCCTCGACGCGCTCGACGGCCTCGTCGCCGACGCGATGGATCGTACCGGCGTGCCCGGCGTCGCCCTCGCGGTCGTCTATCAGGATGAGGCGGTCGCCACCCGCGGATACGGCGTCACCAGCACCGAGACCGGCGCCCTAGTCGATGTCGACACCATCTTCCAGCTCGCCTCGCTCTCCAAGCCAATCGCCTCCACCGTCGTCGCCGGCGTCGTCGGAGACAACGTTGTCTCGTGGGACACGGAAATTGTCGATCACCTCCCCGACTTCGCGCTCTACGAGCCCTACCCGACACGCGAGGTGACGATCCGCGACATGTTCTGCCATCGCAGCGGAATTGCCGACCACGCCGGCGATGTGCTGGAGGATATGGGCTACGACCGCGATGCGGTGCTCCATCGCCTGCGCTACCTCCGGCCGGAGTACAGCTTTCGTGCCGGATACGCCTACACCAACTTCGGGCTCACCGCCGGTGCCGTCGCAGCGGCGAACGCGGCCGGCCAGTCCTGGGAGGACCTCTCCGCCACGCGGCTCTACGAGCCCGCCGGGATGACGCGCACCAGCTCACGGTTCGCTGATTTCATCAATGACGACAACCACGCCGCGACGCATGTCCAGGTGGACGGCCAGTGGCTGCCGAGATATGTCCGAAACGCTGATGCCCAGTCGCCGGCCGGCGGCGTCAGCTCGACCGCGAGCGACATGGCGCGCTGGATGCGTCTCCAGCTTGGCGACGGCACGCTCGACGGTACCGAGATCATCGCATCCGACCCGCTCGCCGAGACGCGAGCGCCGCACAGCGTCGCGAACCCGCCGGTCGGCTTTTACGGGCTCGGCTGGCTCGTCAGCCTCGACCCGACCGGGTTGCGTCTCAGCCACTCGGGCGCCTTCGGGCTCGGCGCCGGCACGACGGTCTATCTCTTCCCCGAGGAGGGGCTCGGCATCACCGTGCTTACCAACGGCTATCCGATCGGCCTGGCCGAGACGATCGCGCTCGGCTTCCTCGACGTTGCCCGGCATGGATCGGTCCAAAACGACTACCTGGCCATTCTCGACCCGATCTTCGCGGCGGACATGGCCCCCAAATATGGCCAGGGCGTTGCAGGCGACCCCCCGGCCGATCCGATGCCACCTCTGGATCTCGCCGCCTACACCGGCACCTGGCACAACCGCTTCCACGGCCCGATCGAGATCGCTCGGGACGGCGACGGCCTCACCCTCGCGCAGGGGCCGGCCGATGATCCCGACACCTACCCGCTTGAGCATTGGGATCGCGACGTCTTCACCTACCTGCCGGTCGGCGAGAATGCGAATGCCCGCTCGGCGGTCACGTTCACAATCGGGTCCGACGGGGTCGCCACGGCGATGGTGGTTGAGAATCTCGACGTGCAGCATCAGGGCACGTTCACCCGCGAGGAATCCGCGGCGACGTAACGGGTGTCCCGGTGCAGCCGCCGATGCGGCGGATCTGGGGATTGACGGGTGGTCCGTGTCCTGCGAGGGAGAGCCGTCGAGGAATCGTCGTCGGCCACGCGCCGGCCGAGCGGAGAGCCAGCCACCATGCCCAGCGCGCTTATCGTTGTCGACGTGCAGAACGGGTTCATCAATGACTACACGCGCCACATCCCCGAGCGGGTGGTTGCCCTGATCGAAAGTGGCGCGTATGACCCGATTTTCTACACCCGGTTCATCAACATGCCGGAAGGACCCTACCCTCGCTTCGTCGGCTGGGATGCCTGCATGGCGCCCCCGGAGACGGATCTCGTCGATACCGTCGCCCGCCATGCGTCCCCCGAAACCACCTTCGACAAGCACGGCTACGCCGGGCTTCCCGATGCGCTCGAACGAGCGTTGCTCGATCGCGACATCGACCGTGTCACCGTCGTCGGCATCGACACGGATATGTGCGTGCTGAAGGTCGCGATGGACGCGTTCGACCTCAACATCGAGCCCCTGGTGCTGACCGATTGCTGCGCCAGCACCGCCGGGCTTCAATCGCACCTCGCAGGGCTGGCCGTGCTCGCGCGCAACATCGGCGCAATGCAGCTGCGCGATGCTGGCCTCGGTGAGGGACATCTCGCCGCGCCAAAGCGCTGATCGTCCGGTTCGTGTAACGCTTTTCCCATTTCCCGGTTATAGCCTTGACATCACTCGCACGGGGATGGCGTCAGGCAGGGGTCATGGGGAACGGTGAGCACGACAACGTACGAGATCCGGATCTCGACGCGGCCCGGGCCGCGGCCATCGATCCTGCCGCGTTCAGCGAGATCTACGAGCGTCATGTCGCTCGCATCTACGTCTACGCGATCCAGCGCCTGCATGACCCCGCCCTCGCCGAGGATGCCACCGCGACCACATTCGCCCGTGCGCTCGCCGCGATCGACCGGTTCGAGCCGCGCGACGAGGGCCGCACCGGCCGTCGTCCGACCGTTGGCGGCTGGTTGCTGACGATTGCCCGCAACGTCGTCATCGATATCGCCACCGAGCGTCGCGGCGCCGTCGCGCTCGACGTCGCTGCCTACGCCGGCAAGCTGGCCGCGCGCGATCCGGGTCCGGCCCGGATGGTGGAGATCAACGACGACCGCCGCCGCATTCTCGACGCCGTCGCACTTCTCCCCGAGCGGCAGCAGCGCATCGTGCTGCTGCGCTTCCAGGGGTGGAAGGGGACGGAGATCGCCGAGCTGCTGCGGATGTCGCCCGGCGCGGTGCGAGTCGCCCAGCATCGCGCGTTCAAGGCGCTGCGGGCGACGCTCGAACCGGAAGAGATCACGATTGAGGAGCGCCGACATGGCTGACCCGACCGACCGTGACGTCGCGCGTCTCGATGCCTGGCTGGACGGCGACCGACGCGACGGCGATGACCTGACCGCGTTCGCGAGTCGCGTCATGCGCGA
>CBFGRG010000311.1:0-4677 GCA_965651105.1 uncultured bacterium
GGGATCAACCCGGTCCGCTGGCGCTCGATCAACAGGTGCGCGAGGTTGCGGGCCTCCGGCTGCGCCTCGGCCAGCACCAGGTCGGCCGCCTTCTTCTTTTCGGCCTCCCCCGCGCTGGGGTTGTCGAGGAACGTCTTCACCTGAGGATCGGCGACCATCTGGCCCAGCCGGGCGAGGTCACGCTCCCAGGCGTCGAAGCTCTGTCGTTCGCGCGCGATCTCGACGATCGCCTGCACGTAGCGCCGCGCTGCTCCGCTTGCCATCGCTGCCTGTCCTTACGCGTCAGTACGCAGGAGGCAGAAGGCAGGTGGCTGACACGCCTCGTCCCTGCTGCCTTCTGCTTACCACTCCACCTTACGCCGTGCGGGCCTGCTCGCCAGCTTCCGCGAGCGTTTCCTCGATCAGCTGGGCCTGAGCCTGCGGATCGAGCTCCTTGCGCACGATGCGGCCCGCCGCCGAAACGGCCAGATCCGCGACCTCGTTGCGCAGCTGCTGGCGTGCCTGCTCGGTCTCCTGGCGGAGCGTGCCGCGTGCCCGCTCGAGGTACTCGTCGGCCTGGGCCGTCGCTTCCTCGCGCGCCTTCGCGATCATCTGCTCGCCGTTGGCCCGGGCAGTTGCCACGATATCCTGCGCCTCTCGGCGCGCCTCCTGCAGGACCTGCTCATTGCGAGCCTGGGTGTCCTTCAGCTCGGCCTGCATTCGCTCGGCCGCCTCCATGCTCTCGCGAATGCGGTTCTGCCGCTCGTCGAGCATGTTGGTGATCGGGCCGACGGCGAACTTCCAGAGGAGCCATACAAAAACGATGAAGGCAATCAACTGGATGAGCAGTTGCCATCCATTGATGCCAAGGTCCGCCAGCATTCGCCACTCCTTCGCCTGTGGCCCCGTATTGGGGCCGTTCGTCCGGTCCTATCTGCGCCACGGTGGCGGCGCCAGCTGGGTTGCCGCCACCGTGTCAGCGCCCGGGCCTAGACGAAGAGGATGATGATGGCGATAACGAACGCGTAAATCGCGACGGCCTCGGCGAGCGCCGCACCGATGATCATCGTGGTACGGATATCACCGGCAGCCTCCGGGTTGCGGCCGAGCGCGTCCATCGCGCCCTTCACCGCGAGGCCGATGCCGAGCGCCGGGCCGAGCGACCCAAGGCCGATGGCCAGGGCCGACGCGAAGTAGTTGATCGCACTTGCATCAGTAATTCCGTCGAACACGTGACGTCTCCTCCTGTCGGCGCCGGTCGTCCATTTCGACGGCCCCGTCGTTGTTGTACGTGGCGAGGCGACGCCGCGTCGCCTGCCGTTTCCCGAGAGAAACTGCTCATCGAGCAGTCGCCATCCATCCTGGGCCCGGCCACGCCGGGGGACGGCAACACTCGCAAAGGGTGGTATTAGTCGCCCGCGCTGGCCGAAGCCGCGGAGGCGGGGTTGGCACCCGCGGAGGCTGGCGCCTGAGCTTCTTCGTGCTCATGGTCGTCATGCCCGGCGGCAGCCAGGGTGATGTAGATCAACGTCAGCAGCGCGAAGACGAGCGCCTGGATCGTGCCGAAGAGAACTTCCAGGAAGATGAACACGACCGGGAAGACCACTGGGATGAGCGCGATCTTGATCGCGTTCGCCATGCTGTACATCACAGCCAGCAGCACTTCGCCCGCGAAGACGTTGCCGAAGAGACGGGCTGCGAGCGAGATGATGCGCGACAGCTCCGAGATGACTTCAATGGGGAACAGGAACGGCGGGTCGGCCATGTGCTTGATGCGGCCGCCGATGCCGTGCGCCGTGACGCCAGCGATCTGGACCACAATGAACGTCAGCAGCGACATCGCCAGGGTCATGTTGAGGTCAGCGGTTGGGGGTCGCATGATCGGCACTTGAGTCGGATGGTGGTCCTCCTCGACCGCCGCGGCGCCAGCCTCGTCTTCGGTATCGGTAGCGACGGCAGCTTCGGTGTCGCCCTCGGTTTCGGTGACTTCCGTCGTCTCGACGGCGTGGGTGTCGTCATCCTTTTCGAGGTAGATGGTGCCGACGCCCGGCAGCAGGCCGGAGAAGTTGGCGAACAGGATGAAGATGAAGATGCCGGCGATGAGCGGGAAGATGCGGCGTCCGACGCGCCGCCCGGCGGTGCCCTCGACGAGATCGAGGATGAACTCGACGATCATCTCGATCACGCTCTGCGCGCGGCCGGGGATGAACTTCGCCCCCCGCGCGATGACCGAGAACACGATCAGGATCAGCGCCATCACCACGAACATCATGAACATTGAATTGGTGATCGCGACTGGCCCGATTTCCCAGAGGGTTTCTGCTGCGAGCTCGACGTGGACTTCCATGGATCAGGTGTATCTCCTCAGCATCCCGGGCATGGTGCCCGCTCCCCTGGCGCTTCCCTTGACACACGAAAAACCGCGCGACGCGGTTTCTTCCATCATTGTACGCGGTTGTCGTTGGCTGTGCCGCGCTTGCGTCGCGCGGGCCGGGATTCCAGCCTGCGCGCGACCGGGCCGGCTTCGCGGTCCGGTCGATTGATCAGCGTTAACTCGTACAGGAGATATCCGGCGGACATCAGGCCGAGCACAACACCGATCAAGGACAGCCACGGCGTGGTGCCGAGCCACCGATCCAGGAACACGCCTCCCAAAATGCAGACGACCAGCGATACCCCAATCGACCAGCCAAGACCGATCGCGCTGTATTGCTTGAAGTCCTTCGGGTCCAGTCCCTGTGACACGGTCGGCCCCCGTCTTCTTGATTGCGAATATTATCACAATCTCGGTTTTGGACAATCGACGGCGGTAACGATCGGGTTCCCGTGCCCGACCGAGGGTGGCACCCCGCACGGCGGGGCGAGCGCGGCTGCGCTGCGTGCATGATAGTGCATTGCGGCGGATACCGTGACAGCGCACGCCGCCACTGCTACGCTACACCGCGCAAGACCATTGCCGCCTGGCCATGGTCGGTCCACGACCCCGCGCCGCCAGCGGCGCCACCAGGCGTGCCCCGATGGCCGAAGAAGCCCTGCCCACTCCCCCGATCACGGACCTCGCCACGTCGCAGATGAGCCAGCGACGCGTGCTGCGTCTTGCCGTGCCGATCATCGGCGAAAACCTCCTCCAAACCCTGGTCGGCATCGTCGACACCCTGTTCGTCGCCGCGCTCGGCGCGTCGGCGCTCGCAGGCGTGGGCGTCGCGCTCGAGGTCGTCTTTTTCGCGATCGCCATTCTCAGCTCGATCGCGATCGGCGGCACCGTGCTCGTCTCCCAGGCGATCGGCTCCCGCAGCCCCGCAGAGGCCAACCGCCTCGCCCGCCAGACCGTACTGTGGGGTTTCCTGCTCTCGATCCCGCTCGCCGTGCTCGGATACGCGCTCGCACCGGGAATCGTCGGGCTCTTCCACACCGCACCCGACGTTGCCGAGCACGCCGTGACCTACCTGCGCATCACGGGCGGCACCATCGTCGTCCTGCTGATGACCTTCGTTTGCGGCGCGGTGTTGCGCGGGGCCGGCGACAGCCAGACGCCACTGCGGGCATCGCTGGTCGCCAATGCCATCAATGTCTTTCTCGCCTGGGCGATGATCTTTGGCAACGCCGGGTTTCCCCGGCTGGAGGTCGCTGGCAGCGCCTGGAGCACCGCGATCGGTCGAGCTGTCGGCGCATCGATCCTGCTCTGGCTGCTGTTCTCCGGCCGCCGGGCGATTTCGCTGGCTGGCCGCGAGGGGTGGACCCTGCGCTTCGGCACGGCCAGGGAATTGATGCGGCTGGGCGTGCCGGCGGCGATCGAACAGATGCTGATGTCGGCCGGGTTCACGGCGATGATCGCCATCGTCGCCCGAATCGGCACCGACGCGCTCGCGGCCCAGCAGATCAGCTTCAACGCACTCTCGATGGCATTCCTGCCCGGCTTCGGGTTCGCCACCGCCGCCACCGCGCTGGTTGGGCAAAGCCTCGGCGCGCGCGATTTGGACGCCGCGCGAACCGCCGCTCGCATTTCGGCGCGCTGGTCGCTGGTCTGGATGGCGACCGGCGGCCTGGTCTACTTCGTGTTCAGCGAGCAGGTCATCCGCATCTTCACGGACGACACCAGCGTGATCTCACACGGCAACGGCGCGCTGAAGGCACTTGCGATCAGCCTGCCGCTCTGGACCTTCTGGACCGTCTACGGCGGATCGCTGCGCGGGCTCGGCGACGCGCGCACACCGATGATCGCCAGCGCGATCTCGATGTGGCTCGCCGTGGCGCTCGCGTGGCTGGCGGTGTTGGGTTTCGACGGCTCGCTGACGATGGTCTGGGCGACCTTCCTCGTCACGAGCCCGATCGCCGCAATCGTCAACACATGGGCCTTCAACCGCCGCCTGCGCATCGTCCGTGACGACGTCCAGGCCGGCCTGCCCCCACCCACCCCGGCCTGATCATCCTTGCCGCGCCGGGCTGAGCCCGGCCTGTGGTATCGTTCGAGGCCGATCCGGCGCCGGTCGCGCCACCTGCCGTTCCATCCCTGCCCCATCCCTCGGAGCGATGATCCATGTCCGATGCCACCACGGACGTCGGCGGGGCCTCGCCCGCCCTCGAAACCGAGCCGCCCGAGCCGATGACGCAGCGTCGGGTGCTTGGGCTCGCCGTGCCGATCATTGGCGAGGGCCTGCTGCAAACACTCCTCGGTGTGGTCGACACGCTCATGGTCGC
>CBFGRG010000312.1:0-4677 GCA_965651105.1 uncultured bacterium
CCCTAAACGGCCAGGCCGAGTGCAAGTGCGTCCATTCTGGCACTGCCTGAGAAGGAACCCCACATCCCCCAAAGACCGGCAATGATGGCGTTAACGTCATCCACAGCTGTCCAGCTTGGCGTCGCCCGATTCCACCGAAGACTAGCTCGCCACCCGCTCTTCAGGCGGCACCAGCGCAATCTCCACCACATCCCCCACAACCCGCACCCGGTAGACATTGGCCGGGACGACAACAGGGAATGCGGCCGGCATCCCGGTGCGTATTTCGAACGCGCCGCCGTGCATCGGACACTCGATCTCGTCACCGATGATCTCCCCATCGGAAAGTGAGGCGTCCTCATGCGTGCAGGTATCACCGATCGCGAAGAATTCGCCATCGAGATTGATCAGGCAGATCGGCTCCTCTTGCTCGCCGACCTCGACATAGGTCATCTCCCCAGGTCCGAGATCGGATGTCTTGATGACTGGATAGAAGGTCGGCTCGCTCATACCTCGTCCTCGTCCTGAACGACACCGTAGATTCCGGCTTTCAAGACTTTCAAGCTAAGAAGCGCGCATTTCAGGCGCGCCGGGCTGACGGGGACGCCGAGTTCGTCGAGCAGGTCGTCCTTGGTCAGGGCCTTCACCTCGTCGAGCGGCTGTCCTTCAACCATCTCGGTCAGGATCGACGCCGATGCCTGGCTGATGGCGCAGCCACGCCCGGAGAAGGCGATCTCATCGACGATCCCGTCCTTGACCCGGACGTCGATCCGCACTTCGTCCCCGCAGAGGGGATTCGTATCTTCATAGGTATAGTCCGCGGGATCGAGATGTCCCTTGTTTCTCGGGTTGCGGTAGTGATCGAGAATGATCTCGCGGTACAGGCTTTCAGCCATGAGTTCCTCGTAGCAATCCGGCTCAGTCGATCGCGAAGATCTTCGTTGCCTTGTGCAAGGCGGCGACAAGCTGATCGACGTCGTCGGTCGTGTTGTACAGGTAAAAGCTGGCGCGGGTCGTGGCGACCACGCCCAGTTCCTGCATCAGCGGCTGGCAACAGTGGTGGCCGGCCCGCACCGCGACGTTCTCGCCATCCAGAATCGCCGCTACGTCGTGCGGGTGGATGTCGCCAAGCGTGAAGGAGATGACCCCGCTCCGTTGCGACAGGTCCTTCGGACCGAACGTTGTCAGCTTCGGAATCTCTTCCAATCGGCCCAGGGCGTACTCCAGCAGCTCCAGTTCGTGGGTCCGGACGCGATCGAGCCCAACGGCGGTCAGATAGTCGACCGCCGCGCCCAGCCCCACGGAGTCCGCCACCGCCGGCGTGCCGGCTTCGAAGCGGGCCGGAATATCGGCATAGGTCGATCCTTGGAGTGTCACCTTGCGGATCATGCTCCCGCCGCCCATGAACGGCGGCATCGCCTCCAGGATGTGCCGCTTGCCGTAGAGCGCGCCCGAACCGAGCGGTCCCAGCATCTTGTGCCCGGAGAACGCCAGGAAATCGACATCGAGATCCTGCACGTCGACCGGCAGATGCGGCACGCTCTGCGCACCGTCGACCAGGACGAGCGCTCCGACATCATGCGCCATGCGGGTCATGGTCTTCACGTCGTTGAGCGTCCCGATCGCGTTCGACACGTGCGTGACAGCCACCAGCTTCGGCTCGTGCGTCAAGATCCGCGTATAGGCGTCCATGTCGAGCCGCTGGTCGTCCGTCAGCGGGATATATTCCAGGCGGATACCGATCTCCCCGGCCAGGAGATGCCACGGCACGAGGTTGGAGTGGTGCTCCATCGCGCTCAACAGGACGACGTCGCCCTCTCGCAGGTTGTGACGCCCCCACGATTGCGCGACGAGATTGATGGCCTCGGTCGTGTTGCGAACGAAGATGCACTCACGTGCCGAATGCGCGTTGATGAACGACGCCACGATGTGCCGCGCCTCTTCGTAGCGGCTGGTGGCCATCTCCGAGAGTTGATAGACGCCCCGGTGAATGTTCGCGTTGGTGCGGCGGTAGAAATCGTCAACCGCCTCGATGACGGCAGCCGGCTTTTGCGAGCTGGCCGCGCTGTCGAGAAAGGCCAGCGGCTTGCCGCCCGGCTCGATCGGCTGATTGAGGATCGGGAAATCGGCCCGAAGCGTCGCGCCGTCCAGCGGCGGAGTGACCGTTGTCTGCGCCGGCGTCTGGTTGGTTGCGGTCATCTGCGTCTCCGATTGCCGTCCCGCGCGGGGAGAGCCGTTGGTCCGGCTCCCCCGCGATTCAGGACAGGTGTTGTTAGATACCCACCTTGCGGGCGATGGCGCTCTCCAGGAAGTCCTGGATCTCTTCGACCGGGATTCGGTCGATCACCGGGCGGAAGAAGCCCTCGACAATGAGCTTCTGGGCTTCCGTATACGGAATGCCACGCGCCTGCAGGTAGAAAAGATGCTCGGGAACGACCTGCGACACGGTCGCGCCGTGGGTGCAGCGGACATCGTTCGCCGCGATCTCCAGGTTCGGGATCGAGTCGGCGCGCGCGTTCCGGCTCAGCACCAGGTTTCGATTCTGCTGGAAGGCGTCGGTCTTCTGCGCCCCCTCTTCGACCTTGATCAAGCCGGAGTAGACGCTGCGGGCCGTGTCCTTCAGCGCGCCCTTGAACTCGAGGTCACTGGTCGCATAGGGCGCCTCGTGCAGCTGCCACGTGTGGTGGTCGAAGAACTGGTCGCCGTCGGCAAAGAAGATGCCGAGCATCTCCGCGAGCGAGTTCTGCCCGCGCAGGTGAGAACCGATCGAGTTCTTCGTGAATTTCGACCCCAGCGAAACGTGCAGCGAGTTGAGGGTCGCATCATTGCCGAGAATCGTTCGCTCGGTCATGAAGTTCCAGGTGTGCCGCCCCCAGTCCTGCAGCTGCACGTAGCGAAGCTGGCTCCCCTTGCCGAGGATGAGCTCCACGACTCCGGAGGCCAGCGACTGCTCCTCCTGCGTCTCGGACCGGTAGGCGTCGACGAGGAAGGCCTCGGCGCCATCTTCCAGCACGACCAACGTGTGCGTGAAGATCGAACCACCCGGCTCGGTGGCGAGCGCGAACGCGCGGAATGGCAGCTCGACCGAGACGTTCTTCGGCACGTAGAGGAACGTACCACCCTGCCAGTAGGCCGCGTGGAGTGCCTCGAACTTGCCGAAGTTCACCGGCACCGCCTGCGTCATGAAGTACTGCTTGACGAGATCGGCGTGCTCGCGCATCGCGGTGTCGAGGTCGGTGAAGATGACGCCCTGCGCCGCAAGCTCCTCGTTGGCCTCGGCCCAAACGGTCGAGGTATCACGCTGAACGACAACGCCCGCCTGCTCGCTCGCCTCGGTCAGGCCATGGTCACTCACGCTCGATACGGCGTCGAGCAACGAATTCGCCGTCGCGCCGTTCGGCGAGAACGGCGCCAAGCGGTCGAGCTTGAGCCGCTTGAGGTCGGTCCGCCGCCACTCTTCGTCCGTCCGCTTCGGCATGGGCAGGCCCTCGTAGACCTCCCATGCCGCCAGGCGGGCGTCACGAATCCAGTCGGCTTCCCCCTTCTGGCGGGAGAGCGCCTCCACACCCTCCCGGGAGAACCCGGTCAGTGTCGTGTCTTTCGTCAGTGTTGCATCCATTTATCCGACAGACCCTTCCATTTCGAGCTGGATGAGCCGGTTCAGCTCGACCGCGTACTCCAGCGGGAGCTCCTTAGCGATCGGCTCGATGAATCCGTTGACGATCATGCTCATCGCCTCGTCCTCGGAGAGGCCGCGGCTCTGGAGGTAGAAGATCTGCTCTTCCGCCACCTTCGAAACCGTCGCCTCGTGACCGATCGAGACTCGCTCCTCCTCGATCTCCATGTACGGGTAGGTGTCGGTCCGGCTCGTCTCGTCCAGCAGCAGCGCGTCACAGACGACGTTGCTCCGCACGTTCTCCGCGCCCTTGTAAACCTTGACCAGACCCCGGTAGGATGACCGGCCGGTCCCCTTCGAGATCGACTTGCTGATGATCTGCGACGAGGTGTCCGGGGCGACGTGCACGACCTTACCGCCGGCGTCCTGGTGCTGATCGTCACCGGAGAACGCCACGGAGAGAATCTCACCCCGAGCGCCCGGCTCCATCAGCCAAACCGCCGGATACTTCATCGTCAGCTTCGAGCCGAGGTTGCCGTCAACCCACTCCATCGTCGCGTTCTTGTAGGCCGCCGCTCGCTTGGTGACGAGGTTGTAGACGTTCTTCGACCAGTTCTGAATGGTCGTGTAGCGGCAGCGCGCCCCCTCCTGGACGATGATCTCGACGACCGCCGAGTGCAGGCTGTCGGTGCTGTAGGTCGGCGCGGTGCAGCCCTCGACATAGTGGACGTAGGAGCCCGGCGCGCAAATGATCAGCGTCCGCTCGAACTGGCCCATATTCTCGGCGTTGATCCGGAAGTAGGCCTGCAGCGGCACCTCCACCTTGACGCCCTCCGGCACGTAGATGAACGAGCCACCCGACCAGACGGCGCTGTTCAGCGCCGCGAACTTGTTGTCGTTCGCCGGGATGATGGTGCCGAAGTACTCCTTGACCAAATCGGGGTGCTCGCGCACCGCCGAATCCATATCCAGGAAGATCACGCCCTGCTTTTCGAGATCCTCGCGCAGGGAGTGGTAGATCACCTCCGACTCGTACTGCGCGCCCACCCCGGCCAGGAACTTCCGCTCCGCCTCGGGGATGC
>CBFGRG010000313.1:0-4663 GCA_965651105.1 uncultured bacterium
AACAAATAACGGGGGGACTGGATTGCTCCAGTCCCCCCGTTGAACTTCGTCGGCCCCAAGCGGCTGACCACTATCTGGCGTAGTCGACCGCGCGAGTCTCCCGGATCACCGTGACCTTGATCTGGCCCGGATACTCCAGCGTCTCTTCGATCTTCTTGACGACATCGCGCGCCAGTCGATTGGCGCCGATATCGTCGATCGAGTTCGGCTTGACGAGGATGCGCACCTCGCGACCCGCCTGGATCGCGAAGCACTTGTCGACCCCGTCAAAGGAGCTCGCCACCCCTTCCAGCGCCTCGAGACGCTTGATGTACGTCTCGACCATCTCGCGCCGGGCGCCCGGACGGGCGCCGCTGATGGCGTCGGCGGTGGCGACGATGAACGCTTCGACCGTCTTGGGCTCCTCCTCGCCGTGGTGCGCCGCGATGGCGTGCACGATGCGGTTGGAGCGCCCCAGTCGCTTGGCAATGTCCGCGCCGATCAGCGCGTGCGGCCCCTCGACCTCGTGGTCGACGGCCTTGCCGATGTCGTGCAGCAAGCCCGCCGTCCGGCTGACATTCACGTCGGCGCCGAGCTCGGCCGCGAGGTTCGCCGCGATCAGCGACACCTCCAGCGAGTGGGCCAGCACGTTCTGTCCGTAGCTGGTGCGGAACTTCAGCCGCCCGAGCAGCTTGATCAGGTCCGGATGGAGTCCGGCGACGTTCGCCTCGTAGGCGACCCGCTCACCTTCCTCGCGCATGATCTGCTCGAGCTCCATCTGCGTCTTGTTGACGACTTCCTCGATCCGCGCCGGGTGGATGCGACCATCCTGCAGCAGCTTGCTGAGCGCCCGGCGGGCGACTTCGCGCCGCACCGGATCGAACCCGGAAACCGTCACCGACTCCGGCGTGTCGTCGACGATGAGGTCGACACCGGTAGCCTGTTCGAGCGCCCGGATGTTCCGCCCCTCACGGCCGATGATGCGGCCCTTCATGTCCTCGCTCGGCAGTGAGACTGCCGCGACGGTGGACTCGGCCACATAATCGGAGGCGATGCGCTGGATCGATGTCGCCAGGATCATGCGCGAGCGCCGATCGGCCTCCTCGCGCGTCTCCCGCTCGATCTCGTGGAGCCGGCGGGTAGCGGCGTGCCGGGCCTCCGCCTCGACGGCCTGCACCAGCTCCTCCTTCGCCTCGTCGCTGGTCAGTCCAGCGATGCGCTCCAGCTCGGCGACGCGCTTGCTTCGCTCTTCCTCGATCTCGGCCTGCTGGCGGGCGCGCTCCTGCTCCCAGGTCTCCTGGCGCTGCGTGAGCTGTTGCTCGCTCTTGCGGAGTCCGCGCTCGCGCTGCTCCAGGCCATTGACCTTCTTGTCGACCGATTCTTCCTTTTGCTCGATTCGCCGCTCGATGCGCTCGATCTCTTTTCGCCGTTGTGTCAGCTCACGATCGAGCTCGCCGCGCATCCGAATCGCTTCATCTTTTGCCGCGAGAACTGTATCCCTACGTCTGGATTCGGCCTCTTCCACAATCCGATCGGCTTCTGCCTGGGCCACATTCATGCGCGAGTGCGCGCGTCGGTCCAGCCAGAAATAGGTCACGAAAAAGGTAAGTCCAGCCACGAGCACAGCCCCGATGGAAAAGACCAACACTTCATCCATCGACGTCGCTCCTGGTTCCAACTCCCCGCGAGAGCGGGGACGTCTCAGTTGTTAACGTGTCCGGGTGCCGCGCTGGCGGACCGGCAGTGCCGGCCACTCACTCCGATGCATTGCACCTGAGGGCGGCATCCTTACGTCTCGAATCATACGGCCTGCGGATACGGCGGGCAACCACGCACATTACGCTCACAACATTTCATTCTGCGTACGTACGCACATTCCTGCTGCAATATCAGTTCGCCAGGTGATACATTCGAGTGCCCGCGCTACGCAGCCGAGCCTGCTACCGAACCGGATCGCCCTCGGTCGACTCCCAAACCGCGTCGTAGGCGGACTCGTTTGTGACGCCGGCGAACGCATCGGTGGCGAAGATGCGCGCCGCATTGCCGTAGAAAATGCGGTCCCGCTCCTCGAGCGTCAGGCGCATGAGGTCGAAGATGGCGGCCCAGTCGGCGATCTCGTTGGCCATCTTCTCCATGCCGCAATCAGAGGCGAACAGCACCTTGTACGGCGAAATCTCCTGCCCGATCAGCTTGCGCTCGAAGATGTGCCGCCGCACCAGCTCCCCGCCCGAGATGTCCCAAAACACGTTGCGCCGCCAGCGGGCGATGTGGGTGGCGTAGTCGTACTGGCCGACGCCCATATGTGCGCCGATGATGCGCAGCCTGGGAAAGGTGAACGCGAGCGTGTCAAGCAGGATCGGGTCCATATGCGATGACGAGAACCCCTGGCCGCGAAGCATCCGCTCGAAAAAGCGCGAGTGCTTGACGACCTCCTCGCTGAACGGGTCGGTATCGCGAAAATCGACGCCACCGCCAACGACACCGGTATGGAAGAGGGTTACCATCCCGAGCTCCTCGGCCGCCTCGTAGACCGGCCAGTAGGAGCGGTCGTCGTACGGCTTCAGCGCGTGAATGATCTTGAGGCCGCGAAAGCCGCGATCGTGGGCGTCGCGGATCGACTCCGGCGTGTCCTCGCCCAGCTCGACGCCATACATGCCCACGAACAGATCCGGATAGCGCTCGATCGCGCGGCTCACCCGGTCGTTGTAATCGCCCCAGCGACTGCCCAGCAGGGCGATATGGACGATGTTCAGCGCCTCCGCCAGCTCGGCCAGCTCGTCAGTGACGGCATCGGCGTCGCGGTCCGTACCCCACGGGAAGTGGACATGCGTGTCGAACACGCGGGGCGGCACCTGGGGATCGCGCTCACGAAGATGCTTCGTTCTCTCGTCCATGCGGCTCTCTCCTCCTTCGGGGCCACACTCGGCCCGGCATCGCGAATCTCACCCGGGTAATGTACCCTCTAACCAGCAATCACCGAATCGTGAGACAGCGGCAGGAGGTAGGTTCGTGCCCGCACGGCAGTCACAAGGCAACACGGGTGCCGCGAACAGCAGCGATGAGGGCGATGTCGCCCTGTTGATCGACTACGAAAACCTGCAGGTCAGTCTCAAGCGGCATTTCGACCTGACGACGCCGAGGATGAGCCTGATCATCCAGGAGGCACAGGAACACGGCCGCCTCGTGCTCGCCCGCGCCTACGCGCCGTGGACCTCGCCCGACCTCAGTATCGACGCCGAAAACCTCTATCGGCAGGGGATCGAGCTGGTCTACGTGCCGACCCGAAAGAACAGTGCCGATGTCCGCCTCGCCGTCGACGCGGTCGAGACGTGCGGGCAATCCGCCAACATCAAGACCTACGTGATCGTCACCGGCGACGGCGACCTGATCCACCCGCTCAACTACCTGCGCCAGCGCGGCCGCACGGTCGTCGTGATCGGCGTCGACGCGGCGATGAGCCGCCTGCTGTCGGCCGCGGCAGACTCGGTGCTGCTCTACGAGCGCGATCTCGACCCTTCCGTCCGGCGCCAGCTGCAACCAACCAGCCGGCAGGCACAGGCAACCACTCCGGACGACGCGAAGACGTCGCTGACCCCGACCTCGAAGGACTACCCGACCGCCGAAGAGGCGTTCCGGATGGTGCAGGACGCGCTTGCCCGCCACGGCGGTGGCGAGCCGATGCTTTTCCAGGAGCTTGGCCACTGGCTCAACCAGGACCACAACCTCAAGCCGAAGGTCTGGTACGGGGTGCCGTTCAGCACCTTCCTCGACGCCGCTCAACAGGCCGGGCACGTGTCTATCACGACATCCGGCGGCAACAGCTATGCCGCGCTGCCGGCGACGGTCGACACGGAAGAGGCGTTGCTGGACGACATCTCGGATGACGCCAGCGAGGACGACGGCGATGACGACGGCTCGACCGTGCGGCTGGAGTCACTGCGGCCGGAAGAGCGGCGCTCGCTGTTCGAGGCGCTGCGAGAGCTTCAGGCGAGCAAGCGGAACAGCTACATGTCGTTCCGCCTGATCCTCAACCACCTCGTCTCCAACAGCATCCTGCCGCGGCTGAGCGAGTGGCAGGTGCGGCGGCTGCTGAACGACCTCGCCGACCGGACGCCGCCGATCCTGGTGCGCGGCCAGAAGACGGGCAAGACGCCCGGCGGGCGTTCCTACACGTTCTCGACATTCACCCTGACCGAGAACGACGAGCTGCTCAAGGAAGCGGAAAACGCCGAGGTCTAACGGCGACACTGCCTCTCGATCGCCTACACGACAGCAGACTCGGATTCTGAAATCCGGCGCATAGGCGCATAACAGAAGACCGGGATGTTGATATCTCACTCTTGCCCACATTCCGAGGGCTGGGAGGAGGCGACGCGCCTGCACCAGGCTCCGGTTGGCCGTCGGACGCGGGTCTCCTCCGACAGGGCGACGCAATCGAGATGGGGCCAGGGGGAGCTGGTGCTCACCGGGACCGATCCCGACGACGCGGTCGACTCCTGGCCGCAACGCCCCCTTGTCATCCTGAGGCGTCATGCCGCGCACCGGCGCCACCACGCATGAACTCCAGCGCCTGTAGCGCCGCCCCTGTGGCGGCTTGCGCTGGAGGTTCACAGCAGCGGAGGGACGCAGCCCCGGCGTCGAAGAATCGCTTGCACTCGGGACAGGCTATCCGGCACGCCAGAGA
>CBFGRG010000314.1:0-4644 GCA_965651105.1 uncultured bacterium
GGTCGGTCACGATGTCGCGTCGCGTTTAAGCTCGTAGAGAAGATTGAGCGCTTCGAGCGGCGACAGGGACTCGACATCCAGGCCGCGCAGGCGGCCAACGACTGGTGATTCCTCGTTGAAGAATGTCAACTGGAGCTGCGGAGCATCCTGCGGGACGGGCTGGGACATCGCGGCCCGACGCTTGCCGGGTTGCTGGTCACCCTGTCCCCGATCCTCGAGGTCTTCCAGAATCTCCGAGGCGCGCCGGACAATTGCCTTCGGCAGACCGGCGAGCTGGGCGACGTGGATGCCGTAGGAGCGGTCGGCCCCGCCTGGCACCACCTGGCGCAGGAAGATCACCTGGTCGCCTTCCTCCAGCACGTCCATGCGAAGCGCCCGGACACGGGGCAACACCTGCTCCAGCTCGGTGAGCTCGTGGTAGTGCGTCGCGAAGAGGGTCTTGCAGCCGAGGTGCGACGCGTTGTGGAGATGCTCGACAATCGCACGGGCAATGGCGAGTCCGTCGTAGGTACTGGTGCCGCGCCCGATCTCGTCGAGCACCACGAGGCTGCGTGGTGTGGCGTGGTGGAGGATGTTGGCGGTTTCCAGCATCTCCACCATGAACGTGCTTTGCCCCGTGGCGATGTCGTCCTGCGCGCCGATGCGGGTGAAGATGCGGTCCACGAGACCGACGCGCGCCCGGGCAGCGGGGACGAAGGAGCCGATCTGCGCCATCAGGGTGATCAGCGCGACCTGCCGCAGCCAGCTGCTCTTGCCGGCCATGTTCGGCCCGGTGAGGATGACAATCTGCTCCTCATCGGCGTCGAGATGGGCGTCGTTGGGGACGAACTCTCCTGCGGGCAACGTCGTTTCCAGCACCGGGTGGCGCCCGGCTTCGATCTCTATCACCGTCCCCTCGTCCAGCGCCGGACGGGTGTAGTTGTTCGTCGCGGCGACGTCGGCGAGTGCCGCGATGACGTCGAGCCAGGCGATCGCGGCGGCCGTTGACAGCAGCTTGCTCGCCTGGTCCGCCACCTGCCGGACCACCCGCGCGAAGACATCCTGCTCCATCGAGGAGAGTGTCTCCTCGGCGTTGAGGACGAGGGTTTCGTACTCCTTGAGCTGCGGCGTGAAATAGCGGGTGGCGTTGGTGAGCGACTGCTTTGGCAGGTAGTCCTCGGGCAGGGCCGATCCGTCCTCGCCGCGCGCCATGCGGTCGCGGTCGGCCGAGGCGAGCGCGGCGGTGGTGATCTCGATGTAATAGCCGAAGACGCGGTTGTAGCCGACCTTGAGCGACTTGATGCCGGTGCGGTCGCGCTCGGTTCGTTCGAGGTTGGCGATCCACTCGCGCGCCTCCGACGCCTTGGCCCGGTAGCCGTCGAGGTCACTGGCGAAGCCCCCCTTGATCACCTGCGCCTTGCCGAAGCTCACCGGAGGATCGTCGACCAGGGCGTCGCCGAGCAGCTGCGCGAGATCGGCGTGAGCGGGAACTGGCTGGGCGTGGGCGACCTGCTCGGCGAGCGGCCCGATACCGGCAAGTGCCGCGAGGGTATCGCGCAGTGTGCCGAGGTCGCGCGGATTGGCGATGCCGTTGCGCGCTCGATTGACGATGCGCTCGATGTCCTTCACGGCGTGGAGGCGGTCGCGCAGGCTGGCGCGGGTAGCCGGGTCGCCCACCAGCGATTCGACGCCATCGAGGCGGGTCGAGAGCTCATCGAGATCCAGCAGCGGCTGGCTGACCCAGCGGCGGAGCAGGCGAGCGCCCATGGGCGTCTTCGTCTGGTCGAGGACGGCGATCAGGCTGTGCCGGCGGTCGCCGCGCTGGCTCTCCGTTAGCTCGAGGTTGCGCTTGGTCTGGGCGTCGAGGGTCATGTAGCCATCGATGCTGTAGGTTGCCAGCGCGGTGACCTGATTGAGACCGGTGAGCTGGGTCTCTTCGAGATACTGGAGCAGCCCGCCGGCAGCGCGGGTGGCAAGCGGCTTTCCGGCACAGCCGAAGCCATCGAGGGAGTCAACCGCGAAGTGCCGCATGAGCGCATCGGCGGCGCGATCGACCTGCCAGCGCCAGGTTTCACTCTTGCTGAGGCTGGCGCTCTCTGGCAGCCACGAGGCCATCGGCAGGGGAAGGGCGTCGGTGAGGTCTGCCGGCAGCACGACTTCGGCGGTGTGGAGTCGCAACAGCTCCCGGCCAACCGCCAGCAGCAGCTCCTCCGGCTCGTCGGCGGCGAGCTGGGTGGTGCGGAACTCGCCGGTGGTGATGTCGGCGTAGGCGACACCGGCGCGGTTGCCCTCGACCACGACCGCGACGATGTCGTTGTTCTGGCGAGCATCGAGCATTTCCGGATCGATCACGGTGCCAGGCGTGATGACGCGGGTGACGTCGCGCTCAACCAGGCCGCGACCCTTTGTCGGCTCACCGATCTGCTCGCAGACGGCGATCTTGTGGCCGGCGGCGATCAGACGGGCGATGTATCCATCGGCGGCGTGGTAGGGGATACCGGCCATTGGCACGCGGAGATCCTTGCCCATCTCGCGGCCGGTGAGGACGATATCGAGGACATCGGAGGCGGTTTTCGCATCCTCGTCGAAGGTCTCGTAGAAGTCGCCCAGACGGAAAAAGAGGATGGTGTCGGGATAGCGGGCCTTGATCTGAAGGTACTGCTGGCGAAGTGGGACGACCTTCGTCCCGGCGCTCGTGCTGGTGCTCATGGGCGCTGATGGTCCTCGGCGTGCCGGCTGGTGTCAGTCGCTGTCAAGGATACCGTGATTCAGGATGTACGGACAGTGCGTGCGGCAGCTTTCCGGATTGCCTGTTGTTTGCTACCGTGGCGGCGTATCGCGCATGTTGACCATGTGAGCAGTGACGGAGGGATGGTGGATGGCAGATACCCGACGCCTCGAGCAGGTGATCGCGGATGCGGAAGCGACGGGCGGCACAGTCGGCGTGGCGGTCAGCGCGTCCAGTGGATGGAGCTTCTCGCACAATGGCGACCGGCGGTTTCGCGCGGCGAGCACCGTCAAGATCCCGATCATGATCCAGATTTTCCGGCAGGTGGACGCGGGCGAGCGTCGCCTCGACGACCTGGTCACGATGACCGCCAGCAATTTCAGTGCGGGCAGCGGCGTGCTGCATGAGATGCACGAGGGGCTGCAGGTAACGGTGGCGGACCTCCTTTACCTGATGATGAGCATCAGCGACAACACCGCGACCAATGTCCTGATCGACATGGCGGGCATGGACGATGTCAATGCGCTGATGCGGGAGCTCGGTATGACGCAGTCCACGCTGGGCCGCAAGATGCAGGGGCATCCGGCCGAGGGCAGGCAGCAGGAGAACTGGGCGACTCCGTCTGAGTACGCGGCGCTCATCGGGAACCTGCTCGATCGCCAGGTCGCCACAACCAAATCCTGCGACGCGATGATCGCAATCCTCGAGAAACAGCAGAACCCGCGTCGCATCGGACGCTACGTGCCCGAGGAGGGGTTTCGGTGGGGGTCGAAGACCGGGTCGATTCGGGGTGTCGTCAACGACGCCGGTTTCATCACTGGCAGTGGCGGCACGGTGATCGTGAGTGTTTACTGCGAGGACCTGCCGGACATGCACACCGGCGAGCAGGTGATCGGGGATATCGCGCGAGCCGCGATGGACGTGGCCGGTATCGTGGGGTGATCGCCGGCATTTGACGAGAAGGGTGGGGGACACTATGGCGATGTTTGCGGTGATGCTGACGTATATCGAGGACAAGGACCGGATCGCGCAGGTGCGACCAGCGCACCGGGATCACCTGAAGCGGCAGTTCGACGCTGGCAAGCTGTATCACGCGGGGCCGTTTACCGACGACACCGGAGGCATGGCGATCTACACAGCGGATTCCGAAGCGGAGGTGCGAGCGATCCTGGCGGAGGACCCGTTCACGACCGAGGGGATCATCACCGAGGCGACGGTGAAGGGTTGGGAGCTGGTGTTCAACGCGGCTGAGCCGGGCACCTGAGCGCTCGGCGGGTTTTGACAAACCCTGGCATTCCCGGCAATCTGCCGGAAGCGACATGATTCTCGCGGGGCATCTCGCTGCGAGGTGACCGCGATAACCAATGAAGGAGATGTCCGATGGCCCTGTACACGGCGACGCTGACCTACACCGATGACGCGGAGAAAATCGCGCAGGTGCGACCGACCCATCGTGAGTACCTGAAGACGCTGCTCGACAGCGGGAAGCTGCACGAGTCGGGGCCATTTACCGATGACAGCGGCGCGCTGATCATCTACATCGCCGATTCGGAAGCCGACGCGCGCGAGCTCCTGGCAAACGACCCGTTCTCGATCAACGGCATCATCACCGATGCCACGGTGAAAGAGTGGAAGGTCGTGATGAGCAGCGTCGGGACTGCTTCCTGATCGCACCCACCCAAGATTTGCGGAGACTCGGGTCGAGGTGCCCGAGTGATTCGTCGTCGACCACATTGTCGATGTGTAGACTCATCTTTGCCCACATCGTTCACGACACCCGGGTACCCATGATGCGGGGGCCATGCCCATGGACTGACGGGGTTCGTCCGTTCGACGCCGGTGGCTGACGGTGGCCCAATGCGCCGCCAGGCAACCCGCATCTCCGTGGCGTCGCCACCATGCGCGACCCGACCATCGCTGCGTGCGGCCCGCCGGTC
>CBFGRG010000315.1:0-4638 GCA_965651105.1 uncultured bacterium
TTCGCGGGCGCCACGTTGCACTGACTGGATTCGCCACTGACCGTAGACCCGGATTGCGTTCCCGGTGGCCGTCCCGGTGATCGCCGAGCGGGCTGCACGACCACTTGGCGAGGACACCATTCAGGCCAGAATCAGTGGTCGATGCCGGGAATCTCTCGCTGCATCCACAGACGTACCCGGGGAACACCCCGGATCTGCGCGATGTCATTGCCGGCGTAACGTCGCCGGGGGCGTCGCCCTCTACGGCACCTTGACCTGGATCTCGTCGCCCTCGATGCGGACGTCATACTTCTCGACCGCGACGACGACCGGGAACGCCGTCGGCTCGCCCGTGCGGATGTCGAACGCGCCGCCGTGCAGCGGGCATTCGATCTCGCCGTCGATGATCGTCCCGTCGGAGAGCGATGCCTCCTCGTGGGTGCAGGTGTCGTCGAGCGCGTGGATCTCGCCGTCCATGTTGATCAGGCAGATGAATGCGTCACCCGCCTCGACGTACATCAGCTCGCCCGGCTCGAGGTCGCTCACCTTCGCGACCGTCTGGTAGGTTGCGGTGTCGGTCATTCTGTCCCCTGGCGTCGTTGCCGTTCCTGCGAGGGCGATGATGCACATCGCCCGTAGGGTCGACCCCGTGTCGACCCGGTTCCCTATATCTCGTCGATCTCCTCGTTGGCGTGGTCGATACCGTAAATGCCGGCCTTCAGCACCTTCAGGCTCAGCAGCGCGCACTTCAGGCGCGCCGGGCTGAGCTCGATGCCGATCTCCTCCAGCAGCTCGTCCTTGCCAAGCGCCTTCACCTCGTCGAGTGGCTTGCCCTCGACCAGCTCGGTCAGGATCGACGCCGATGCCTGGCTGATCGCGCAGCCCTGCCCGGAAAACGCGATCTCGTCGACCGCGCCATCCTTCACGCGCACGTCGATCCGCACCTCATCGCCGCACAGCGGGTTGCTGTCCTCGTACGTGTAATCGTGCGGGTCCAGCGTGCCTCGGTTGCGCGGGTTCTGGTAATGGTCGAGGATCACTTCGCGGTAAATGCTGTCGGCGCCGAATGTCATGGCGTGTCTTTCCCGTCGAGAGGTCGGTCGGTCCCGGCCCTGCTGCTAGCCGTCAAACGTCTTTGCGTCCCACTCCTGCCGGCAGGGCTCGCTGGCAGCAGTGCTGGTGCTCGGCGCCGGCGCGCCGGCAAAAATCCGGCGGACATCGTGCAGGGCCTCGACGAGGCGATCGACATCCTCCGTGGTGTTGTACAGGTAGAAGCTCGCGCGCGTCGTTGCCGTCACGCCCAGCGCCTTCATCAGTGGCTGGGTGCAGTGGTGCCCGGCGCGGACCGCGACGTTGTGCGCGTTGAGCACCTCGGAGACATCGTGCGGGTGCAGATCGCCCAACGCGAACGAGATCACGCCGCTGCGAGCCTGCGCGTCGGTCGGTCCGAAAATGCGCATCTCGGGCACCTCGCGCATCGCCTCGAGCGCGTAGGCGACAATTTCACGCTCGTGCGCCCAGACTCGGCTCATGCCGATGTTGTTCAGGTAATCGATCGCCACGCCGAGGCCGATGGTGTCCCCGACCGAGGGCGTGCCCGCCTCGAACTTCGCCGGGACATCGGCCCACGTTGTGTGGTCGAGGAAGACCTTGCGAATCATGCTGCCGCCGCCCATGTACGGAGGCATCGCGTCCAGCAGCGCCTTCTTGCCGTAGAGCACGCCCGAGCCCATCGGGCCGAGCATCTTGTGACCCGAAATGGCGACGAAGTCGGCGTCGAGGTCCTGCACGTCGATCGGCAGGTGCGGCGCGCTCTGGGCGGCGTCGAGCACCACCACCGCGCCGGCGGCGTGGGCGTCGGCGATCATCTGCTTCGCGGGGTTGACCGTGCCGAGGCTGTTGCTGACGTGGGTGAACGCCACCAGCTTCGGCTCCTGCTTCAGGATTTCGGCGTACTCCTCGAGATCGAGCCGGCCCTCGCTGTCGATGTGGACGACCGCCTGCCGCAGGTTCTTCTCGGCGGCGATGATGTGCCACGGCACGATGTTGGAGTGGTGCTCCATCTCGGTGAAGACGACCAGGTCGCCTTCCGTGAGGTTGGCGCCACCCCACGCCCGCGCGACGAGGTTGATCGCCTCGGTGGTGTTGCGCACCATGATGCACTCGCGCGGGCTGCTCGCGTTGATGAAGGACGCGATCTTTTTGCGGGCATCCTCGTAGGCCGCCGTCGCCGCCTCGGAGAGGTCGTAGACGCCGCGGTGGATGTTGGCGTTGACGTGGCTGTAGTAGTCGCTCAGCGCGTCGATCACCACCTGCGGCTTCTGCGAGCTGGCGGCGCTGTCGAGGAAGACCAGCGGGGGCTTCCCGGCCGGGGCGGGTTGGTTGAGGATCGGAAAATCGGCCTTGACGGTCGCGCCGTCGAGTGTGTCCCGGATTTCCTGCGCGGCAGTTGGGCTGAGGATGCTCATGGTGATCCTTCCATCGAGGACGAAGCCGCGATGCCCGCGAGCTGGATCACCGCGACGATGTCGCCGGGGCGGCGGTGGCGCCACGCCCCGGCAACGATTGGGTCCCGGGGGCCGCTAGTACCCCACCTTGTGCGCGATCGCGGCCTGGAGGAAGTCCTGGATCTCCTCGACCGGGATGCGATCGATCACGGGCCGGAAGAAGCCCTCAACGATCAGCTTCTGCGCCTCACTCTTGGGAATGCCGCGGGCCATCAGGTAGAAGAGATGCTCGTCCTCGACCTGGGAGACGGTCGCGCCGTGGGTGCAGCGCACGTCGTTGGCGCCGATCTCGAGGTTCGGGATCGTGTCGGCCCGAGCGGTGCGGCTCAGCACCAGGTTCCGGTTCTGCTGGTAGGCGTCGGTGCGCTGTGCGTGCTCCTCGACCTTGATCAGCCCCGAGAAGACCGAGCGGGCCTTCTCCTTGATCGCGCCCTTGTATTCGAGGTCGCTGGTCGCCAGCGGCGACTCGTGGAGCTGCCAGGTGTGATGGTCGAAGAACTGGTCACCGTCGGCGAAGAAGATGCAGAGCATCTCCGCCAGCGCGTTCTCGCCGCGCAGGTGGCTGCCGATCGAGTTCTTGCTGAACTTCGAGCCCAGCGTGACCTGGAGATTCTTCATCTCCGCGTCGCGCCCGAGGATCGAGCGCTGCGTCATGAAGTTCCAGACGTTGCGGCCCCAGTCCTGGACCTGGACGTAGCGCAGCTTCGCGTCGTCGCCGAGGATCAGCTCGACCACGCCGGAGGTGAAGCTCGCATCGTCCTGCGTCTCCGACTGGAACGCATCGACGAAGAACGCCTCGGCGCCCTCCTCGAGCACGACCAGCGAGTGCGTGAAGATCGACGCGCCGGCTGTTTGCCCGATCGCGAACGAGCGGAACGGCAGCTCGACACTGACGCCCTTCGGCACGTAGAGGAACGCCCCGCCCTGCCACATGGCCGCGTGCAGCGCCTCGAACTTGCCGAAATCGGTCGGCACGGCCTGGGTCATGAAGTGCTTCTGAACCAGCTCCGGGTGCTCGCGCACGGCGGTGTTGAGATCGGTGAAGATCACGCCCTGCGCGGCGACATCCGGATCGACCTCGACGTACGGCGTGCCGCCGTCACGCGAGGCGTAAATGCCGGCCCGCTGATCTGGCTGGCCGAAGGCGATCGCGCCCTCGCGCTCGTTCTGGCCGATCTGGGCCAGGTCGGTGACGGTGGCGTCGAGATCGGCGTACGGCGCGAAGCGATCCAGCTTCAGCCGTCGCAGGTCGGTCCGTCGCCATTCCTCGTCGGCGCGTGTGGGCATCGGGATCGACTCGTAGGTCTCCCATGCCTTGAGGCGCGCTTCGCGCACCCAGTCTGGCTCATTGCGCGACCGGGAGATTGTCTCGACCGCCTCGCGGCTGAACCCGGTCAACGTTGGTGATGTCGTGGTTGCTTCCATTGCTCCCTCTGTCTGGTTCCACCGGCTGGTAGACCCGGGCTTCCATGCCCGGGCAGCCCCGCCCACGGTGGAGCGGGGCTACAGGTGGCATCTGCGGCCTATCCGACCGAGCCTTCCATCTCCAGCTGGATCAGCCGGTTCAGCTCGACCGCGTACTCAAGCGGGAGCTCCTTGGCGATCGGCTCGATGAAGCCATTGACGATCATGCTCATGGCTTCGTCTTCGCTCAGGCCGCGGCTCATCAGGTAGAAGATCTGCTCGTCGGCGACCTTCGATACCCGTGCCTCGTGGCCGATCGAGACGCTTTCTTCCTCGATCTCCATGTACGGGTAGGTGTCGGTCTTGCTCGTCTCGTCGAGCAGCAGCGCGTCGCAGTCGATGTTGCTGCGGACGTGCTCGGCGCCCGGGTGGACCTTCACAAGTCCGCGGTAGGTCGACCGGCCGGTGCCCTTGGAGATCGACTTCGAGGTGATCTGCGAGGAGGTGTGCGGCGCGGCGTGCACCATCTTCGCGCCGGCGTCCTGGTGCTGGCCGTCGCCGGAGAAGGCGACCGAAAGCACCTCGCCGCGCGCGCCCGGCTCCATCATCCAGACCGCGGGGTACTTCATCGTCACCTTGGAGCCGAGGTTGCCGTCGACCCACTCCATCGTCGCGTCCTTGTAGGCCGCGGCGCGCTTGGTGACCAGGTTGTAGACGTTCTTCGACCAGTTCTGGATCGTCGTGTAGC
>CBFGRG010000316.1:0-4626 GCA_965651105.1 uncultured bacterium
CTGTGGCGGCTGTTCATCCCGGGCCGCCACAGGGGCGGCACCTCGGGGTAAATCCCACGGTGATAATGCGGATGTTGTGTCAGAACTCGTCTTCGTCGGGACCGTTCGGGGCCATCCAGTAGTTGCGGACTCGGAAGTACCTGCGCAGGGCAACCTCATCCTGCCGGCTGAGCGGTTGCGATGGGTCGTATTTCGGAGCGCCTCGCAATTCCGGAAGCGTCACGCGCAGCAGCACCGGGTTTTGGTCGAGGTGCGCCAGCTCGGCAGGGATCGCCGTCAGTCGCCGGCCGAAGGGCAGGGCCCGCCCGGTCACCACCACGATGTAGCGGGGGATGGTGCGGCGGATCTCGGTGTCGCTTTCCGGGTCTTCCCAGACACGCGTCTCGTACAGAACGTCCGATATCCGGCCCACGGGCCGACCCAGGCGGCTGACCACCGGACGGTCGCGAATCGAGCGGTCGAACTCCGTGTAGTAGTTGCCCTCGCTCAGGCTCCGCAACGGCGCGACGGCGTCGGTGATCACCACGGGGCCGCCACCGAGTGGGCCGGTCATGAGCAGGCGGGCGGCGGTCGACTCGATCGACGCTTCCGTGTGCGTCAGGCCGATGTGGACGGCGGTGTTTTCCGAGAAGATTTCGTGCGCGGTTCGCAGCACCGGCGCCTGTGACGACGTCACCGCGATGAGTGGCGACCCCGCCACCACGCGGTGCTCGACGTAGGTGGCTTCGTCCAGGTCGAACCCGAAGAGCGTCAATGCCCGCGTGAGCTGTCGGTTGGTGACCTTGTAGTGATGGTCGTGCTCGTCGTCATCGTGGGACTCGCGAATGCTGGCCAGCATCACCCCGATGGGGCCGGCAACGAGGTAGCTGGCACGATCCTCGGGCAGGATTAGCGAGGCCAGGCCCTGCAGCCAGCCGCCAACCGCTTCCAGCGCCGACGCCGCAACCACGCGCGAGAGCAGCGTCTCGCGGTTCGCGCGTGATCGCGGCACGGTCACCCGTTCCCGCAGGACCACGGAGATTTGGGCGGGCGGTTGATCCGAGCGCCTGAGCGCGTTGAGCGCGTGCTCGGCATCGATGGTGTCGTCGAAGAGGGCGATGATGGTGCGGACCGGATCGGTCGGATCGCTGTTCTCGTTCTCGACGGATTGACCGGACATTGTGCGAAACATCATGGCTCCCGCCGCTCGACCAGCCGGGGTATCGGCTCGTCGTGGAGCACCTCGCCGCGCGGTCGACCGGACGGCTCCCCCGGTTGCTCGACGAAGGGCGAGTTGAGCGCCGAGGCCGAAAGCGGGGTGATGTCCATTGTCCGCAGCTCGGTGGTGATGATGTCGTCACGGAGCCTGAGCAGGTTTTGGATCACCACCTGTGTCGCTGCGCCAATCGGAATCGCCAGGAGCGCCCCGATCGGGCCCGCGAGCGCGTTGCCGACCAGCACCGCCAGCACGACGGTGAGCGGACTCATGCCGACGGCATTCTTCATCACGCGTGGCACCAGCACGGCGCCTTCGATCTGCTGCAGCGCGAAGGCGACAAGGATCACCAGGGCAGCTTTTTCCGGGGAGTCCGCGAGGGCGATCAGCGCGGCGGTGCCGCCACCGATGAACGGACCGATGAAGGGAATCGCCTCGGTGAGGCCGGCCCAGATCGCCAGCGCCAGCCAGAATCGGACATCCAGCAGGTAGTAGGCGACACCGGAGGCGGCGCCGATGATGAGCATCAGCACCATCTGGCCGCGGGTCCAGCCGCCGATCTTGAACTCGATCTCATCCCAGATGGCGTGGACCCGATCGCGCTTGGTGTACGGGATCAGGCCAAGCACCAGGCGCTTCAGCGTCGTTTTCTCGGTCATCCAATAGTACGCGACGATGAGGAGCGAGAAGAGCGAGAGGAGGACGCCGATAACATTGGTCGCGAGGCCGACGGCCTGGTCGCCGCCGATCTGCGGCCCGGTGCGCGCGCCATCATAGGCGTTCTGGATGCGCCACAGCGTCTGGTACGACGTGCGCCGGAGGAAGGCGTTGTCGATCTCCAGTGCCTGGGCGCGGAGGTTGTCGAATATCTCGGGTACGGCGGCGTCGAATGCGGTCACCTGCCGCATCAGGATCGGCACGACGAGGTACACCGCCGCGCCGAGGATCGCGAAGATCGCGACATAGATCACGAGGATACTTTGACCCCGGGAAAGCCCCGACCGGCGCAGTCGGAAGACGATCGGCTCGATAGCGGTGCTGAAAATGATCCCGAGAATGAGCAGCACGACGATGGAGCGGACCTGCACCAGCAGCCACACAGCAGCCACGACGGCGATAATCGCCGCCGCGTAAAGCATGACCCGAATCGGGGAAAGACCAGTGGTCACGGGCGCTCCTGCGGGCCCGTACGGCCCGGGCGAAACGTCGAAGCCGGACGCGACGTCGCATCCGGCTTCGATTTTACAGGCTTTCGTTCGGGCGTGTTTTCGTCGATGCTACGACCTGGGCCGATTGACGTAGCGATCGGGGTCGTCGACTGGCGCTTCCAGCTCCTGGCGAAGGTCTTCGTAGCCACCGCGGCCCATCAGCGCGTAAGTGGCGTTCTTGCCCGCCTCGACGCCAGGCTGGCCGAACGGGTTGACGTTGTAAAGCGCCCCAGCCATTACCGTTTGCAGCTCGAGCATGTAGAAGAACTCGCCGACCGCGAATGCGTCGATCACGGGCGTGGTGATGGTCAGGTTCGGCCGCTGCGCCTTCGCCAGCGCCCATGCGGTCGCGGCGCGCTCCTTGTCGAGGAGGTCGCCCAGCTCACCACCCGTGAGATAGGCCAGGTCGGGGATGCTCTCGGGCGGGGTGGGAATCTTGACCTTGTCACGATACTGCTCGATCGCGACGAGCTGGATCAGCTTGTCGTTCGGCCCCTCGGTGTAGAGCTGGATTTGCGAGTGCTGGTCGATCGCGCCGAGCGCCTTGATCGGCGTCTGCCCGGCGAAAACATCCTTGCCGTCCAGCGAGTCCTTCTTGCCGAGGCTCTCCGCCCAGAGCTGGCGGAACCAGTCGGAAATGCCGAACAGCGCGTCGGCGTAGGGCATTGTCACCAGCATCGACTTGTCGTGGCTGGTGTCGGCCAGCCAGGAGATCGCGGCGAGCAGGTAGGCCGGATTCTCGAACACATCGCCCGTCTGGCAGCGCGCGCGCATCGCGGCGGCGCCGGCGAGGAGCTGGTGAATGTCGACGCCGGCGAGCGCGGCGGGAATCATGCCGACGGCACTGAGCACCGTCTGGCGACCGTCGACGCCCGGCGGCACGGGAAAGGTCCGGTAGCCCTCCTGGTCGGCGAGCTGGCGGAGCAGTCCGCTTTCGGGATCGGTGGTGGCGACGATCTGTTTGCTCGCCTGTTCCTCGCCCACGGCGTCGATCAGCGCCTGGCGCACGACGAGGAAGTTCGCCATCGTCTCGGCGGTCTGGCCGGACTTGGTGACGACGTTGACAAGCGTGCGTTCCAGGTTGACGAACTCGAGTGTCGCCGTGATCTTTTCCGGGTCGGGATTGTCGAGAAAGAAGATCCGCGGGCCGCCGCGCTGCTCCTTCGGGAGCAGGTTGCGGTGCGGGTTGGCGACGGCCTGGATGGTCGCGATCGCGCCGAGCGACGATCCGCCAATGCCAATCAACAGGAAGTCGTCGTATTGGTCGCGGACCTCGTCGGCAAAGGCGACGATCTCGTCGGCGAGGGCGGTATCGTCGGGGAGGTCCATCCAGCGCTGCTCGCCGCCGTCATGCTCGGCGGTGAGGCGGTCATGGTGTTCCTGTACTGTCGACGCAACGCCTTGCATCTCGGCGTGACTGACGCCGTGCTCTCCGACCACGGTGTCGGTGGCGTTCCGGTAGTCGATCACCAGGCGGGAGGCCTGGGCGGTGGATGCCATGTCTTGTCGCTCCTCCGGCGGCGAATGCGCCGGTTTGCCGGGCGTGACCGGCCGCGTCTTCGTCCTGTGGCTGATAGTAGCACCGCCCGTGCCGCGATATCTGGCCCACGAGAATTGCAGATCCCCTTGGCCGAATCCCCATCTTCGTGGGAGGCGATGGCGCTGCTATACTCAGCGCACGAGCACACCAGTCAATTCGTGGCGTGGTGCAACGAATATGTGGTGAGACGCGACGTGTTGAGGAGGTTGTTCGCATGAGCATCAAGACCGAAGAGCAGGTTGGCACGCACTCGCCGGAGGAGATCGAGCACGACGCGCTCGAGCACGTGTGGATTCACTCCAAGCCGTGGGCCGACATCGCCGCTGACCAGGGACTGAAGGTCTTCAACCGCGGCAAGGACTCGACCATCTGGGACGTCCACGGCAAGGCGTACCTGGACGGCATTTCCGGCCTCTGGGTGGTCAACGCCGGGCACGGCCGGGAAGAGATCGGCCGGGCGATGGGGGAGCAGGCGAGCAAGCTCGCCTATGCCTCGTCCGAGGCATACACAACCGAGCCGGCGGTGGCGCTGGCGGACAAGCTCGCCGAGATCACTCCGGGCGACCTCTCCCGCGTCTACTTCAGCTCGGGCGGCTCCGAGGCGGTCGAAACGGCGATGAAGATCGCCAAGCAGGTGCAGGCGATGCGGGGCTTCCCGCGGCGCTACAAGATCATCGCCCGGC
>CBFGRG010000317.1:0-4623 GCA_965651105.1 uncultured bacterium
CCGGCCCGTCCGAATCGAAACGATGGTGACGGTGGTGTGGCTAACCGCCCATCTGTGTGAGCGTGCCGACCACCCGCCGAATCTGGTCGATTCGATCCTGCGCCTGTCGCGGCGGGAACGCGATAAAGGTGCGCATGAACTCGCGAATCCTCTCGCCGGCCGGTGGCAACAGGAAGACACGCTCCAGCATCCAGATGTCGTAGTTGGCGCTTTCCACGGGCGCGCGCTCGAAGGGGTCGCCCCGCAGATCGATCAGCTTCGGCCTGCGAAGCTCGTCGAGCGGATCGAACCAGACGTCCAGACCGAGCGAATTCTGCTCCATCAGGATGTACTTCCAGCGGTCCTCGCGCAGCCCGACGAGATCGCCATTGTCGTTGAAGTAGAAGAATTCATGCCGCGCCGACTCCTCACCTTCGGTGAGGTGTGCGAGCTGGTCGTATCCATCGAGATGCACCGAGTAGGTTGTCTCTCCGAGTTGGACACCTGCGAGCAGCTGCTCTTTGATATCCGGAACGCCCACGGCCGACATCAGGGTTGGCACGAAGTCGAGCAGCGAGATGATGCCGTTGGAGACGGTGCCGGCCGGGATGCGATCGGGCCAGCGGATCATCATCGGGATCCGGTAGGCGCCCTCCCAGTTGCTGTTCTTTTCACCCCGGAACGGCGTCATGTTGCCGTCCGGCCACGAGAAGACCTGCGCACCGTTCTCGGTGGTGAACACGACAATCGTGTTGTCGGCGATGCCGAGGTCCTCGAGCTGCTGGAGCAGCGCGCCGACGAGCCCGTCGAGCTCGACCATGCCGTCGGCCTGCGAGCCGAGGCCTGTCACGCCCTCCGATTCCGGCTTGAGGTGGGTCCAGATGTGCATCCGCGTCGGGCAGACCCAGGTGAAGAACGGTGTACCGGCGTCGGTCGCCCGGTTGATGAAGTCCTGCGCGCCGGCAAGGATCTCCTCGTCGATCGTTTCCATCCGCTCGCTCGTGAGCGGGCCGGTGTCCTCGATCACCTGCTTGCCGACCGGGCCGAAGCGCGGGTCCTCGGTCGGGTCGTCGACGTCCGAGGCCCAGGTGTGCAGCACGCCGCGCGGCGCGTATTTGGCATCGAATTCGGGATCGTCTGGCCAGTCAGGATTTTCCGGCTCTTCCTCGGCGTTGAGGTGATAGAGATTTCCGAAGAATTCGTCGAAGCCATGGACGGTCGGCAGGTGCTCGTTGCGGTCGCCGAGATGATTCTTGCCGAACTGGCCGGTCGTGTACCCCTGCTGCTTGAGCATCTGCGCCAGGGTCGGGTCCTCCGCCGAGATCCCCTGCTCCTCACCGGGCAGGCCGACGCGCAGCAGGCCCGTCCGGAACGGGCTCTGGCCAGTGATGAAGGCCCCACGGCCGGCCGTGCACGACTGCTCGCCGTAGGCGTCGGTGAACTGCACGCCCTCCCTGGCGATTCGGTCGATGTTCGGCGTTTGGTAGCCCATCATGCCGAGGTTGTAGGCACTGATATTCCAGTAACCGATATCGTCGGCCATGATCATCACGATGTTGGGCCGCCCCTCGGCCCCACCCTCGCCAGCGGCTTCTGGCGACGATGTCTCCTGTGCGGCGATGCTGCCGGCACCGAGGTTGCCGGCCACCATGCTGCCCGCCGCGCCGGCGAGTGCCGCCTTCATCATCGTCCGCCGCGAGGTTGATCCCGCCGCCAGCGCTGGAGCTTCGTCGTCATTGCTCGTCTCGACCTGATCCTGTTGGTTTATCGCCATTCCAGTCGGTCCCTTTCTCGACGTTTACCTGAAATTTGCCGTAGACATTCGAACTGGGTCCCATCGATCGCACCTGGCCCGCTGTGGGTCACGAACCTCCGTTCTCGTTTCGCGCTGTTCCCATGGGTGGGGAAAACACACCAGTTCATGCAAAGGTCACCCGCGCGCATCTTGCACGATGTAAATCAACTGATCAAGCGTGCCTGCCGGCTCAGCTCTGGGCTGCGGCACGGTCGTAGGCGATGCGCGCCAGCGTGCCCGCCATCGTCTCCTGCCGGGCCGCCTCCATCTCTCCCTCAAGCGGCGCGCGCAGCTCGTTGGCAACGGCGTCGGCCATCAGCGTCTGATACAGCTCGGTGAACAACGCGTTCTCCTGCCCGGCGGTGTTGGCCAGCTCCAACCTGCCCTCGTCGGTCGTGTAGTCGTAGAACTCGACCTCCTGGCCATCGTCCAGAATCTCGTCCGAATCGTCGGCCCAGTGGGTGTACACGCCGATCTTGGCGTTTTCGGTGACGAGCCCGAGCACGTGGAACGGCGCGTCTTCAAGCACCGGGAGAAGCGTCGGTCCGTATTCGAACCCGTCTTCATCGGTGGTGTGCAGCACGTAGGGTCGGCCAGGCGCCGAGGTGTCGGCGAGCACAGCGGTCAGGTCCAGCCGATCGGCCAGATGGGCGTGTTCGGGCTGCTCCCGCCACGCGTTGCCGCCACCGGCCAGCGTCAACAGCATTGGCGCGATATCGACACTGGAGGTGAGCTGGTTGCGCTCGACGTCGGGATCGGCGGCGAACCGGCCGGTTGGGTCCGTGATCCAGAGTGGCACCCGAATGCCCTCTTCGTAGATGCCGGCGCCCTTGCCGCGCAGCCCATGGGAGCCGCAGTACTCGCCATGATCGGAGGTGAAGACGATGATCGTGTTTTCGGCCACTTCAGGTTGCGCCTCGAGCGCGTCGAGCACGCGCCCGACCTCCCGGTCGAGGTAGGCGTGAAGCTGGTAGTAAAGGTCCAGCATCGCGATCCAGCCACGTTCGAAGTTGGGGCCGCGGTGGGGCACCTCGCCGAAGACCTGAATCAGGCCCATCAAGGCAGCGAGCTGCAGGCGAGGCTTGCGCTGCCTGGCGAGGTCCTCCCCGGTCTCGTAGTTGGGCGGCAGGTCCGCAAAGACCGAGGGTGGGTCGTTCTGCCCCTCCATGTGTCGGGTCCAGCGCGGGTACCACTGGATGTCGTGGGGATTGACGAAGCTGACGGTGGTGCACCACGGACCGCGATCCCCCTGCTCCTCCAGCCAGGCGATCGCCTGGTCGGCGATGTTCGGGTCCTCGACCATGCCGCCGCCGGGACCACCGTTTGGCGATGGGCACGTGCCGCCGGAGAAGCCGTACTGCTCCATGTCGCAGTCGTCGTCATTGAGGTGCCACTTGCCCCACCAGTACGTCTCGTATCCCTGCTCGCGCAGCAAGGTGCCCCATGTCGGGAAGCGCGGATCGAGTGCCGGATAGGGTGGCTCCGATGCATCCTCGGGTGTCGCCTCGGGAGCGGCATCTCCGCTGT
This sequence comes from uncultured bacterium, assembly GCA_965651105.1. Lineage (GTDB taxonomy): Bacteria > Chloroflexota > Chloroflexia > Thermomicrobiales > UBA6265 > JACCVC01. Next base: position 3,302 of record CBFGRG010000317.1, read on the forward strand.
TGATCAGGCCGGGGCCAGTGAGATCGTCGACGTTGCCGCCCTGTGTCAGCACCAGCCCAGTCTGGTGGGTGTAGAGCCCGGTCACAAGGCTGCCGCGCGCGGGGGTGCACATGTTGGCTGCCGTGTAGTGCCGGCGGAAACGGACGGCATTCTCCTGGAGCCGCGCAAGGTTCGGGAAGGACTCGTTGAGGATTTCCTGATCGGGAAACCATTGCCAATCGCGCATCTCGTCAACGAGCACGACCAGGATGTTGGGCCGCGTGTTTTCGTCGCCGGCCGGTACCGGTGTGGCCGCATCCTGTGCGGCGGCGCTGCCACCGATGAGACCGCCAGCCGCGCCGGCGACTGCCGCCTTGACCACCGACCGCCGCGAGGCGGATGGTCCGCTCCCTGGTTCCAGGTCCCCGTCCTTGTTTCGATTCTCCTCGCCCATCGCTACTCTTCCTCCTGGTTCGAAACCGGTGGCGCGCGCGGTACCACCCGCTCCGATGTTTCTTCCGTGCGAGAGCCGCGTCACATGCGCGGACACACGCTGGCTCCGCGTCCCGTTCATATTTCGATGCGCACACCAAGCGCGCATGGATACCTGTTCACTTGTCGGTATTCACTGTAAAGTTGTCTCGAGCCAGTAAATCACGACAGATAAACTCGTGTCAAACCCTCGCCCAGTGCCATGGAGCCGCCCCGATGACCCGCCAACCTCTTTCTCGCAACGACGACGCGGCATTGGCCGAGATGATCCAGATTCCCGGCGGCGTGTTCACGATGGGGTCCGACCGGCACTATCCGGAAGAGCGTCCGGCCCGTCGCGTGAAGGTCGACAGGTTCGGAATCTCAACGCACCCCGTCACGAACGCCGAGTTTGCCCGCTTTGTCGCCGCCACCGGCTACGTCACGGTCGCTGAACGTCCGTTGAACCCGGCCGACTACCCCGGTGCGCCGCCCGAAAACCTGGTGCCCGGCTCGATGGTCTTCGTTCCCCCGCCCCGCCCGGTGAGCCACCGCGAGATCGCCAACTGGTGGGCATGGGTGCCTGGCGCGTGCTGGCGCGTTCCGCTTGGGCAAGGCAGCGGGATCGACGACCTGGCGGATCATCCGGTGGTGCATGTGGCCTGGGAGGATATCGATGCCTACTGCCGGTGGGCCGGGGTGTCGCTGCCGACCGAGGCGGAGTGGGAATTCGCCGCGCGGGGCGGTCTCGATGGCGCCGAGTTCACCTGGGGCGAGGAGGACGTGCAGGAAACCGCGCCGCTGGCCAACACCTGGCAGGGGCAGTTTCCATGGCGCAACAGCAGACTCGACGGCTGGGTGCGCACCTCGCC
>CBFGRG010000318.1:0-4606 GCA_965651105.1 uncultured bacterium
AATCGCTTGGAGTGTCCGTGGTTAATAGGGTGCGGCCGCGTGCGCGGCCGAGCGCTACGCGCGGTGAGGGTTGTGGAGGAGAGTCAGTGGGGAGGCTCCTCGACACGCTCAGGATGACGTTGGGGGGTGGCGCGCGGCATATGGCCTTCGGACCCTTGGCACAATCGAACCCACCCGGATATCAGAAATCCGGGTCTACGGGCCGTTCCCCCCGTGCCGATCACCATCCTCGGCGATGATCGCGTACGGCGCGTCGTTGTGCCGCGTCATCAGCACCGTCAACCGGCGCGATCCCGAACCCCGCAGCCGTTTCGCGATCGCGTCAACATCCCCCGCCAACCCCCGCCGCCGCACATCCACCGGTCCCGCACCCAGATCCCGCAACCGCGCCTTCACCCGCTTTTCGTGCCACGGCAGCGCGTCCACCACAGTCAACACTCGGCCGAGTGGCGTCGACACCGGCGCCTCCGTCACCAGGAACGCGATCTTCGGATCGATCATCGCCGCCCCGAGCGACGCCGCCAGCTCCCGCACCAGCCCCGCCCGCGTCACCGCCGGATTCGGGTCGATCACGGTCATGCCCGCCACCGGCGCGACCACCGGGATGTCGCCAGGATCGTCGTCGACCAGCTCGGTCGCCTCTTCGGTAACCGGATCGAGCACCACCGCCCGCCGCGTCGCCGTCGCCAGGGCTGGCGACCACAACACCCCTTCCTTCAGGTCGCTCCCAACCGCCGTCAGCTCAAGCTCCCACCCAGCTGGAATCCGCCCGTGGTCGATTCCCGGCGCGACCGTGACCCCAACCTGTTCAACCTGCTCAACCAGCCCCAGCGCCCAGTCGAGCGGGGGCGATGTCTCCATCGCCGTCCGCTTGCCGCCCCGGCGGCGGGCCGGATCGAGAAAGACACCATCGACGCCTGCGAGATCGATAGCCTCGGCGTCGGCGACCAACGCGGTCAGGTCGACATCCGGATTCGCGATCCGGGCGTTCAGCGTCGCCATCGCGAGATGAAGCGGATCGCGATCGACCGCCAGCAGCGAGGCGATATCCGCGCGCCGCGCCAGCGCCATCAGGTCGCCGCCGATGCCGCAGCAAAGATCGGCCACTCTCCGGCATCCCCCGAAACGGGCAGCCCGACGGTCGGCGACACGATCGCCGGTCGCCTGCTCCAGCCCCTCCGCCGTCAGCCACAACCGGCCAGCATCGTGAAACCGCCCCTCGGCGCGCTGGCGAAGGGTGTGGATCGTCATCGCCGCGGCGACGAGGTCCGGATCGTGCTCGCGCCGCAGCGCGGTCACCAGGGCGAGGGTTTCGGCGGGAGACGGGTCGCGTGCGGCGATCTCCGCCAGCAACCGCTGACCGGCAGCCGCCTGGAGCTGTTCGAGCTGATCGGGCCGGATGGACATCGCGATCCTCCTGTCGCTGCTGGTATCCGGAAAGCGCGCTTCCGGCCATGCCAGGCGCGCGGCGCAACGTGGAACGGGCCATCCTGCCGCTTCCCGTAGTGCCTCGGCCCGCCGTATCCCAATCGTCGACTACACTTTCCCGGTCTGTGCCCCCTCACAACCCGAGGAACGCAGCAGGGCCGCGACGCTCCACGATCCTGGCGTCACGATCATCTTCGCGGCATGCAGCGCATGCTACCGCGCGGGACGACAGGATCGGGAGACCACCACATGACCCTCTGGATCATCATCGGGCTGCTCGCCGTCGCGGCGGCGCTTGTCAAGGCGTTCGATCGCAAGGTGCCCGGCACGCTCTACAAGGTTGTCCTGCTCGTCTGGGCGATCGGCCCGCTCGTCGGCACGGTATGGGCGATCGTCCTGCTCTGGCAGCAGTGGATCAGCTGGCTCGATCTCACCCTTTTCGTCGTCTTCTACTTCCTGACCGGCATGGGCATCACCGCAGGCTTCCACCGGCTGCTGACCCACAGCAGCTTCGAAACCCCCGCGCCAGTGCGCGCGACCCTGCTCATCCTCGGCAGCATGGCGGGGCAGGGCAAGCCGATCGACTGGGCGGCGAACCACCTCAAGCACCACGCCTTTTCCGACAAGGAGGGCGATCCGCACAGCCCGGTCGAGGGCCTCTGGCACGCCCACATGGGCTGGTTCTTCACCGGCGACCCGGCCGACCGCGAGCGCTACGGGAAGAAGTGGGAGAGCGACCGAGTCGTCCAGTTCGTCGATCGCACCGCCGAGATCTGGCTGGTGCTCGGTCTGCTGATCCCCTTCCTGATCGGCGGCTGGAGCGGGTTCCTCTGGGGCGGGCTGGTCCGCTTCGCGTTTCTCAATCACGCGACCTTCGCTGTCAACTCGATTTGCCACGCGTTCGGCGCGCGCCCGTTCGACACGAAGGACGAAAGCCGCAACAACTGGCTGATCGCCTTCCTGACCTTCGGCGAGGGATGGCACAACAATCACCACGCCTTCCCGGCCATGGCCTACCACGGCATGAGCTGGCGACAGTTCGACCCAACAGCGGTGGTGATCAAGCTGCTGGTCTGGCTCAAGCTGGCGAAGAACGTCAAGCTGCCCCGCCCGGAGCTCGTCGATCGCCGCCTCACCAAACCAGCAGCCGCACCAGCGCCAGTCCAGCCCGGCGACTGAGCAACCGCTCGTGATCTACCCCGCGCGGCCACCGGGCGCCGCCGGCACGGGCGCTCCCGCGAATCGATCAAAGCCAAGCGCGTCGAGCGGAAGCGCCGGCGCGCCGTCGACGATCTGTCCCGCGATCAACTCACCGATGGCCGGGCTCAGCGCGAACCCATGCCCCGAAAACCCTGCCGCGAGGGTGAGGGCATCCACCCCCGGCAGCGGCCCGAGAATCGGGACCTCGTCAGCCGCGAGCGCCTCGACCCCGACCCAGACGCGCTCCATCTTTGCCCCGGCCAAGGCGGGCCAGATCGCCGATGCATCGTGGATACTGCCGGTAATGCTCTCCAGCCGAGGCGTCGCCACCCCGGCCGGGAGGTCGATATCGCCCGGCCAGCCGCCACCAATCACGTAGTTGCCGCTCGGAACCTGCTTCAGGCTCAGCAGGCGCGAGCGCGCGCCCAGAACCTGTCGCAGCTGCATCGGCATCGGGTCAGTCGCGATCATCTGCGGCGCGAACCCGGTGATCGGCAGATCGATCCCGAGCGGACCCGCCAGCAGCGGGCTCCACAGCCCGGCGGCCACCACCAGATGGTCGCAGCGCACCGGCCCGGCATCGGTCACAACCCCGGTCACGCGCCCGCCACTGACGTCGATACCGGTGACGGCAACACCGGGCCGGATCGTCGCCCCCTCCCGCGCGGCGGCACGCGCGAACGCCTGCGTGGTCAGGATCGGGTTCGCGTGCCCATCGTTCGGCGAGTACGTCCCCGCGATGACCGTCTCGGCCAGCCCCGGCGCAAGCTCGCGCAAATCCGCGCCGGTGACAATATCGAGCGCCAGTCCGACCTCGCGCTGGGCCGCCACACCCGCCTCGACCGCCGGCATATCGTCCTCGTGCTCGATCACCGTCAGGTGCCCCTCGCGACGATAATGGAGATCGGCGTCGAGCTCCTTTTCGAGCTGCTCCCAGCGCGCGATCGCGCGAATCGCGATCGGCAGCTCCCGCAGGTCGCGCCCCTGCTGGCGTACCCCGCCGGCGCTGGCGCCGGAAGCGCCCGACGCCAACGCGCCCTGTTCCAGCAGCGTCACCCCGGCGCCCTTCATCGCGAGGTGCCACGCGATCGAGGAGCCAATTACGCCCCCGCCGATCACGACGATTTCGTTCGCTCCGGCATTCATGAGGCACGCTCCGTGGCGAGGACGGTTTGAAAGGGCAGGGGACGGAGCGGTACCCGTACCCGCGCCACCAGCCGGGCATCGGGGATCGCTGGATCATGATCCAGCATCAGCGCCGCCAGCACCGGCAGGATCTCGCGGCCCGGGCCCATCCCGGCGCGGGTCCGACGTCGCAAATCGTTGACATCGAAGGCGCCGTCCGCGATCGCAGCCCGCAACGTGGCGAGGTCGACGCCCTGATAGCGGTCGATCACCGTCGCCGGGTCGGTCGGCAGGGGCAGGGGAGGGAGATCGAGATCCGCCGGGGCCGCCAGCTCGGTCGATTGCTCGCCCCCGGCCGCAACCCGCGCGGCGGCACGTCCAGCCGTCGCGCCGTGGTCACGCGCCGCGTTGTCGCCAGTCACCCCGGCCGCCTCCCCGGCCACGAACACGCCCCGGAGGGATGTCGCGCCGTCGGCCGCCAGCAATGGCCGCTCGATCAGCGCGCGCCGGTCGAACGCGCTCGCCACCCGCGCCTGCAGCGCCAGTCCGGCATCCGGCAGGCGACTGAGCCTCGCCGACGGTCTCGCGTCGTCACGCTCCCACCCGAGTGACGGCCACACTCGCTCGACCCCGCCGGTCGCGATCACCACCGCGCCGCCGGCAATCTCCAACGCGCGCTCGTTATCGAATGCCGCCACGACCGGTCCGTCGAACAGCGCCCACACGGCCGTGTTCGGCAGGTACTCCACCCCGGCCGCGGCGAGCGCGTCCAGGTCGGCGCGCTCCGGCCGCACGTCCAGCAGCACCGCGGGGCCGGAGTCCGCCGCCGCCAGGGCCGCCGCGACCCCCGCCG
>CBFGRG010000319.1:0-4591 GCA_965651105.1 uncultured bacterium
TCGATGATCGTCCGAAGCAGTGCGGAGAGATTGAACGGGGCGAAGGTCACGTCCTGCCGGTTTTCATCCAGCCGGGTGATCTCCAGCACGTCCTCGACCAGGTGCTCGATGAGCTGCACCTGATTGAGGATCGCCGCGACGCCGGTTGACGAGTAGTCCTCGCGTCGCTGCATCAGCTGGGCAAACCCCTTGATCGAGGTCAGCGGCGATCGCAGGTCGTGCGCGACCATCGCCAGGAACTCGCGCTGCTTTCGTTCCAGGGCGCGCCGTTCGGTGATGTCGCGCGTGATGTCGGATGCGCCGACGATGCGTCCGGCACTGTTGCGGATCGGCGCGATGCTGACTGATACGTCGATGATGCGGCCGCTGCGCGTGATCCGCGTCGTTTCGTAGTGGTCGATGTGCTCGCCACGACGCAGCCGTCGCATGATGCCGGGAAACTCGTCCTCCATATGTGGCGGCATGATCACGCTGATCGGCATGCCCACGGCTTCGTCGGAGCTGTAGCCGAACAGGCGAGCGGCGGCGGGATTCCAGCTCGTGATGACGCCGTCCATGCGCTTGGTGATGATGGCGTCGTCGGAATCGTGGATGATTGCGGCGAGGCGGGCGTCACGCTCCTCGGCGTCGCGCTCGGCGGTGATGTCATGCAGCAGCCAGTGCACCGGACGCTCGGATGCGCTCGTTTCCGGATAGGCGGCGGTGACCTGCACCACGATGCGCTTGTTGTCCGCGCGGCGGAGCTCGAGATCGGCGTCGTGGAAACGCTCGCCGTCGCGTGAGCGCCGCAGCAGCTCCAGCTCCGAGCCGGCCTCCATGACCAGCGAAGCAATGGTCCGTTCGATGAGGTCATCGACGGGACGGCCCAGCAGGTCTGCCGCTGCCTGGCTGGCGTTGCAGATCGTGCCGTCGTCGGCGATCACCAGCACGGGCATCAGGTTGCCATCAATGGCGGTATTGGTTGAAACATCCTCGCAAGCGTCGGCGTCGGGCGGTTCGGGCGTGGATGGCATGTAGCGATATCCGTAGGTACGTCGTGATCAGTCAGGCAGGGATCCATCTTGCCAAGAGCCGGGTGTGGCGTCCACCGACACCCTACCGCAAGATGCTTACCGCGGGTATCCCCGGCCACGAGGCGCGGTCCTGGCTGGCCTGGCGGCTCGGTAGCCCGCACGGGGATACAGCGCAGGATGGCTGCCACGTTTCTTCTTGAAGCCGGCAGGCTTCCAAAAAGAGAGTGCGCGTGGTTGTGCGGATGGGACCGGTCGTGGCGCGATTTTTCGCTCCTCTTCGATCGCACCGAATGGGTGCGGTTGCGCCATCGATGCGGGGTTCGAGAGCGTTCTCGCTCGTGCCGTTCTATCCGGCAGCACCGTGTTGGTGTCACCTGGCGTTGACACCGGCATGCCAGGTGTGGAAAAGTCTCTCTCCATGAGCCGGCGTCCGCTTGTTCCGTGGCTGGAGGAAGGTCGTCGCGCTCGCCCCGCAGAGGCAGATTCGCCCGGCGCGCCCCGCGCGTCGATGACCCGGTGACGTTGGAGGGACGTACACCCGGGAACGATGACACGACGTACAACCCATTGCCCGGCTTCCCGGTGTTTCGGACGCGCTCGCGCGCGACCGACGTATGGCGCGATCGGCGTCGTCCGTGGAGGCGGGTGCAGGAGCATTTCCGTGAATACTTTCATGTCCGGTGTGGATGGCGCCGGTCATCGCGGCACGCCCGCGCGTCGCAAGACGCTGGCCGCGTCGCCGCTTCAACGATTTTTCGCCATTGTGATCGCATGCACCATGGCTTTTGGCGGTATTGCCCTGGCTGTGCCGCTCGCCAGTGCCGACGCTGGTGTCCCGACGACTCCAGACGATAACGGCTCGCAGCCGGCGGTGACCGCGAACCTCAATCTTCGCGCCGCGCCAACGCTCGATGCCGAGATTCTCGACGTGATTCCCTCGGGGTCCGCGATTGACGTGCTCGGGACGGCCGAGAACGGCTTCTATCCGGTTGCCTTCAACGGTCAACAGGGGTACTCGCACGGGGACTTCATCAGCGGCGTAGCGTCGTCGCCGACGGAGCCGGCTGACCCGGACGCCCCCGCACCGGAGAATGTGCCGGTCGGCGATGTCCCGACGGGCACGGCGACGGTTACCGCCGACCGCCTGAACTTCCGTGGCGGCCCCGGTCTCGATTACTCCATCGTGACGGTGATTTCGGAAGGCGCGGTGGTGGAGCTGCGCGGTGACGCCCAGAACAACTTCCACCCGATCAGCTACGACGGGAATACCGGCTGGGTCTCCGGCGACTATCTCGTGCTCGAAGGCGCGGCTCCGGAAGAGCCGGCGGAGGATCCGGCAACGGAGGTTCCGACCGAAGAGCCTGCGACCGAGGAACCTGCCACCGAGGTACCGACGGAAGAGCCGGCAACCGAAGAGCCTACGGAGGAGCCAGCCACCGAGGTGCCAACGGAAGAGCCGGCGACCGAGGTGCCGACCGAAGAGCCGAACGAGCCGCCGGTTGATGGCAGCGACGGTTACACCGAGGACGAGATCATCCAGATCATCTACGCGGCTGCCGATATGTACGGCCAACCGCGCGAGGACATGCTGCGCGTGGCGCGCTGCGAGTCGAATCTCGATCCGAACGCGGTGAATCCGTCGAGCAACGCCAGCGGGCTGTTCCAGTTCCTGCCGAGCACCTGGGAGACGACGCCGTACGCCGACCAGGACATCTTCGATCCGGTCGCGAACGCGGAGGCCGCCGCCTGGATGTGGTCTGAGGGCCGCCGCGGCGAGTGGGTCTGCCAGTAACCTGAACGATCGCTTACGCAACGAACGCCCTGGTCGCTTCCCGCAAGGCGACCGGGGCGTTTTCGTGGCACTGGGTCCGTCCGGTGGGCGCGTATTGGCCAGAATCGCGCCACGCTCAATCGACGGGTCAGCGCTCGTACACGTCGCATTGCCGTCGATTGGAAAGCTGGTATCATCGCGGAAGCATTGAGCCGGCCACCATCTGGAGGAGTGCCCGCATGGCGATCTACGCACTGCACGAAAACCCCGAGTGGTTCCCGCCCTTCGCTGCCGCGTTCGACGCCGCCGGTCTCGACTGGCAGGAGTGGCTGCTGACTACCGGCTCGATCGATCTCGACGCCCCGCCGCCCGATGGCATCTTCTGGAACCGGCTCAGCGGCTCGTCGCACACGCGCGGGCATGAGCATTCCAAGGACTACACCCGCGCGGTGCTCGACTGGCTGCGGGCTCACGGTCGCCGAGTGGTCAACGGGCGCTGGGTGGTCGAGATGGAGGTCAGCAAGGTTCGTCAGCTCACCTCGCTGAAGGCGTTCGGGATCGACGTCCCACGCACGATCGCGGTGATCGGCAAGGACGATCTCGTGACGCGGGCCGCCGGGATGCCGGTGCCGTTTATCACCAAGCACAACCAGGGCGGCAAGGGGCTTGGCGTGCGCCGTTTCGACGATCTGGCGTCGTTCGAGGACTACGTCGCATCCGACGAGTTCGAGGAGCCGGTCGACGGTATTACCCTGTTGCAGGAGTACGTTCAGCCAGCCGACGGCACGATCACACGCGTCGAGACCGTCGGGTATCACTTCGTCTACGCGATCACGGCGGACGCCGCCCGGGGCGGGTTCCAGCTCTGCCCGGCGGACGCCTGCGAGTTGGACGAGAACGGCCAGCCGAAGCCGGCCGAAAGCCTCTTTGCGCTGCGCGCGGGGTTCGAGGACCCGATCATCGAGCGATTGCTGGGCTTCGCTCGCCGGCACGAGCTGGAGGTCGCCGGGTTCGAGTTGATCGAGTCCGCCGATGGCCGTGTCGTCGTCTACGATGTCAATACCAACACCAACTACAACCCGGACGTCGAGGCGGTCGCGCCGAAATCGGGTCCCGCCGAGATCGCGCGCTATCTCAAGCGCGTCGAAGCCGAAACCTACGCACTCGCCTGAGGAACCGGTCAGGCGCCACGGACGAACACCGCCTCGCAAGTCATGGGGATAATCCACAATCGTGTCGCCGAGTCAGGCTGGGGTCATCGGCGCCGGAGGCACGCATGATGAACGGGATGCGGATCCAGGTGCGACGCGCGGCCGAGGGGGATGCCGAGGCGATCGCGGAGATCCACGTGACCGCCCGGCGCGAGGCGATGCCGTGGCTGCCGGTGCTCCACACCGAGGCGGAGACGCGCGAGTGGGTCGCCAACATCGTTTTGCCGCACCAGGAGGTCCGGGTCGCGGAGGTCGACGGCCGGATCGTCGGCTACAGTGCCCGCGACGGTGCCGAGCTGAACGATCTCTACGTGGGACCACGGTACCAGGGCCGCGGGGCCGGCACGGCGCTGCTGCACGCGGCGATGGCGGCCAGCCCGGGCCAGCTGCTGCTCTGGACGTTCCAGCGCAACGACGATGCCCGCCGGTTCTACGAGCGGCACGGTTTCGAAGCGATCGAGCTCACGGATGGTGCCGGCAATGAGGAGCGCGAGCCGGACGTCCGCTATCGCTGGAGCCGAGCGGGCCGGTCATGAAACGGAGCTCGCCGCTTCCGTCATGATTGCGATTCGTCCGCCTCGCCGTTCAGCGTGAGG